>JACMQJ010000198.1 GCA_014377055.1 Candidatus Sericytochromatia bacterium | reverse complement strand
GATATTTTTAAAATAACTTATGCTCAAATGAAAGATTTATCAGATAAAGAAAGTAAAAGAAGAGGTATTGATCTTTTTAATTTACCTAAGAATCCAATCGGTTTGGAAATAACATCAGGAACAAATAAACTTGGTTATATTCTAAATTATATTGGTACTTCACAAAACACAGAAGACGTTAATATCGAAGCTAGAGCTTTATATTCACCTCAGTCTAGTGCTTACAGCCTTAACTACTCAGGGCCAATTACTAACTCTAATGTTAAACTAGCAAAAAAAGATAATAAAAGCCCTTTATTAAAATCAATAAATAAAGATGAAGGCTTAACATTTGAATTAATACAAGGATTACCATCAGAAGAAATAGTTAATACATTTTCTAATTATATAGATGATTTGACCAATAATCTCAAGAAAAACTATAATCCACAAACTATTAATATTTCTAGTGATGATGTTTTTATATATGCAATTCATTTTAATGGTGCAGTAACAGGATTCTTCTTTGAAAGCCATGCTAATAAGGTTATATTAGGAGATCGAAAATATGCTGATCTACAAGTAGGTGTATTTGTTTCATCGGATAATAAAATAAAAGGAAATTATTCACTTGTTGAGTTTAATCCAAAAACAAAAGTTAATAGCGATCCAGTCTACAAGAGCATTAGTAAAGGCTCTGTTAATATGATTCAACTTGGTGAGTTATAGTAATATCGGCTAGGATGTTATTTAATTTTTTGACAAAGTATTACCATACTATTTGAGGTAACAGAGTAATCGTCTTTATTCATATTACCAAATACTTGTAGCAATTCCATTCCCATCATACCAAGATACATTTTTATTTCTGTAAAACTATATAATCTTATATCTTGGTTTTGTTCGTATCTCTCACCTTGGTCTACAATTACTTGAGCCGAATATATTCGGCTTGTAAAAACATCAAATGAATTATTAGCTAAAAATGTTATATTATCGGGTGGATAGACAAGCCAAGCTTGATTTATTTTACCTGTATGATTCATTGTCCATTCTCTATTAACCGTATCAATTAATAATTTACCTCCAATTTTTAGAGAATCTACCATTTTTTTTAAAAAGGATAAGTTTTCTTCTTCTGAAAAGTAACCAAAGCTTGTAAACAAGTTAATTACAGCATCAAATTCATTTTTAAAATTAATTGTTCTCATATCTTGTGTTTGAAAAGTACTATTAGAATCAGACTCAACTTTTGCTAAATCAATAAAATCAGGTTGATTATCTATTCCTGTAACTTGATATCCTCTCTTTGCTAGTTGATTTGCATGTCTACCATGTCCACATGGAATATCAAGTATTTTTGATCCTTTTTCTAGCTTAAGAACGCTTTCAATAAAATCTACTTCTAAATTTGTTTTTTGTTCTGTAAGAATAGGTAGATGAGTTTTTAGATAGTATTTGCCAAAAAAAGCTTCTGTCCATGACATTAATTTATTTCCTATTATTTTTTTAATAAAAAATAGCTCTATTAAAAATAAACCTTTTTAATAGAGCTAAAATTTAATTAATTATTTTCTTACAGCAGGTGTTGAGGTTACTGGAGTTACCATTTTATTTTTTTTATGTTTTCTATGATGTTTTCTGTGGTGTTTTTTATGCTTTTTGGTTGAAGTCATAGAATCTTTGTTAGTTCTGACAGTTTCTACTTTACTATCAGGCATTACTGTTGTACTTGCAGGGATTGGCTTTGTAGTAATATCAGCAGCCATAACAACACCTGACGATAGTAACATTAAAACTGTTGTTGATAAAGCTAACATTGTTTTTTTCATAAATTTAATTATCCTTTCATATATAAATGATTAAAGAAATATACCATGTAGTTTAACTCTTTAATAAAATAATTATATTATTGATAAATAAGTTTGTACTGATATTTTGCTTAAAATTAGCTTAGAGAGATTATTGATGTAGAATTTTTGTTTCGTTGTATGCTATTTCACTTCTATTTAAAAGTGTCAAAAAAGCTTCTCTCAAAGTTTTTTCTTGACTCATTTCTTTAAGCTCATCAATAGTTCCTTTGGCGATTATATTTCCTCTATAAACTAGTCCAAGTGTGTCACACAAAAATTCAGCCTCTGACATATTATGAGTGGAAAAAATAATAGTTTTACCTTCTTTTTTTGCATCTTTGATAAAATCAAGTATTATTTGACCTGATATTATATCAAGACCAGAAGTTGGCTCGTCAAATATTAAAACAGGTGGATTATGTAAAATAGTCCTAGCTATCGAAACTCTTTGTTTTTGTCCTGTAGATAATTTTTGACACCATTTATCTTTAAATTCTTCCATTCTAAAAAGCGTTATTAATTCATCAATTCTTTGCTTTTTTAATTTATCGGGCATAAAATTTAATGTACCAAAATACTCAAGCATTTCTACAGGTGTCAAACGCCCATATAATGCTGTGCTACCTGTAAGAAAACCAATATTTCTTTTTATTTCATAAGATTGATCTGATTTATAGCCACAAACTTCTATCTCACCACCGGATAAAGTTATTAAGCCTGCAATCATTCTTAGAGTAGTAGTTTTGCCTGCTCCATTAGGTCCAAGTAAACCAAAAATCTCTCCTGATTTTACTTCAAAAGAAATTTTATTAACTGCTTTAAAATCACCAAAATCTTTTTCGAGATTTTTTACTATGATCATTATTTGTTAATTATATTATTCTTCTAATGGTTTAAAATTTACGCTACCAATATAATCAAATTTACCAACATTTACACCACAGTTTCTTAAAATAGAGTATGCAGTTGTAAAGTGAAAGTAGAAGTTAGGTATAGCAAATTCTATCAAATAATCTTCACCATCTATATATTTTCCAGGCATAAATGGAAGTGTAATCTTTTGATTGGAACTATTTGAAAAATCTTCTTCTTTAAATTGTTTAAGATATTCACTTGTTTTAGTAATTCTTTCTTTTAACTCTTGAATATTTTTCTCATTATCTTCAAACTTAGGAGCTTCTTGACCAACAAATCTTGCTGTAGTATTTTTAGCATTATCACTAATAACCTGAATTTGTTTGATAAGATTAAATTGATCTACAGCTAATCTTGCTGTTAGAATATTATTTATATCACATTTTTTTTCTTCTGAATATACAACAGCTTTATCTAAAAAATTGTTAAGATTGTTTAGCATTTTTATAAATTGTTGAATTGTTTGATAATACATTTAAAATCTCCAAATAAATATTTTGTTTGAATACAGTATATATTTTATTTTTGCATAAAGTAACAAATGAATATAAATTTATCATTAGCAATTCTTAACTAGCAAAAGTCAGGTAAAATTAATGCTTATAGTATTAATTTTTGCGAGGCTTAATGGTAAAAATAAAAACTCTTTATGTATGTCAAGAATGCGGTGCTAACTTCCCCAAATGGCAAGGTAAATGTAGTGAATGTGATAAGTGGAATTCACTTGTAGAAGAAACCATGAGCTTGACTAATCAAAAGAGTGTTTCTTCAAAAAATATGTCTATCGGATTTATAGGTAATCCAACCAGAAAAGAAAAGCCGCAAAGATTACAAGAAGTTGCTTTTTTGGAAGAAGATCGTATAACAACTTCTCTTGAAGAATTTAATCGTGTTCTTGGTGGTGGTATTGTTCCAGGCTCAATGGTTTTATTAGGCGGAGACCCAGGTATAGGTAAATCTACAATACTTTTACAAACAGGCTTTGATTTAGCAACCAGAGGTAAAAAAGTGTTGTATGTAACTGGAGAAGAATCTCTGCAACAAGTAAGATTAAGAGCCAGAAGAATGGAGATAAACGCTTCAGATAATTTTTATTTATTAGCTGAAACTGATATTAATTATATTATTGAGTCAATAAAAGAAAGTATGCCTGATATAGCTGTTATTGACTCTATACAAGCTATCTATGATCCAAAAATGGAATCAAGTCCAGGTAGTGTGAGTCAAGTCCGCAATACATCACAATTGTTATTGCACCTAGCTAAAACTCATAATATAGCTATGATGATTATTGGTCATGTTACCAAAGAAGGATCACTAGCAGGACCAAAAGTAATGGAACATATGGTCGATACAGTAATGTATTTTGAGGGTGAAAGATATAAAAATTATCGTTTAATTAGAGCCGTAAAAAATCGTTTTGGAGCGACTAATGAAGTCGGATTGTTTGATATGACAGAAGAAGGACTAAAAGAAATATCCAACCCTTCTGGTATATTTTTGGCGGAATATAATGGAGAGCATAGTGGTTCTTGTGTTATTAGTACTATCGAAGGAACTAGACCCTTACTTATAGAATTACAGGCATTAGCATATCCAACTCATAGTGCCATTCCTAGAAGATCTACAATTGGTTTTGAGTATAATAGATTAAATCAAATATTAGCTATTTTAGAAAAAAGAGTTGGAATAAACTTATCAAAATCAGATGTCTTAGTTAATGTTGTCGGAGGTTTAAAAATATCCGAACCTGCAGCAGATCTGGGCGTTGCCTTGGCTGTTATTTCAAGTATTAGAGATATAGTAATTCATCCTAATACAATTGTTCTTGGTGAGCTTGGCTTAGGTGGTGAGGTCAGAATGGTTAATCAAATTGAGTCAAGATTAAAAGAAGCCGCAAAATTAGGTTTTAAAAAAGCAATTGTCCCAAACTCTTGTTTACCTCTAAAACATAATATAGAAGGCTTTGAGCTTATTGGTGTCAGTAAATTAATTGATGCAATTATTCAGATAGGAAAAGAGAAGAAAGAAGAAAAATTAGAAAAGGTTATTTAGGAATATAAATTCAACAATATGATTAGATATGTTTCTTGACGTGACAAATTCTAAATGTTTAAAGCTGTGATCTTGGCAACAAATACCAATCAAGTTTAACATTATAGAATAAAAAATATTTAATTATAAAAATACGGAGTATATAATGAACGTTGAAAACTTAAAAAAAGATATTAAAGAACAGGTAAAGCTTGCAAGAGAAGGAAAATCTTCTTACAAAGCTATTTATCATAACCCTGAAAACCAAAGTTTTGAAAATGAATTTATTTTTTTTATTAAGCCAGAATTAACCCTTGAATCATCAACTATCAACTTTGACAAAGTTTTAGATACTACTTTTGACAAAATAAATGAGTTTAACTTATCTATTACTGATATAAAAGTTCTTGGCTCTGAATATCTAAAGAATTATAATATCATTGCCCAACATTATGGTGTTATCAATAAATTAGCTACTGATCCTTTAGCCAATATGTCAGAAGGAGCAAAAGAAAATTTATTAAAATTTGCAGAAGTAGATAGTTTAGATAAAATAAGCGTTTTGGGTGGTATACAATTTTTAGAAAAATATCCAATGTTTAACGCTGACTCAGTTGATGTTTTATTACAAAATATCTCAACCAAAAAGCTTGCTGGTGGTACTTATGTTGGTAAAATAAAAGTTGATACAGATGTAGTTTATCTTGTTAATGGTTTTCATCCAAGACAGCTAACACATTTTACTGATAAAGGTCGTAATATTGTTGTAATGACAGTTGCTGGTAATTCTTCATGGGCTGATGCTAGAGGAAAATTTATTGGTGCAACAAATCCTGAAGCCGCTGATCCTGCAAGTCTAAGAAATAATTTATTAAAAAATAAAGATCAAATGGGTATACCAGAAGTTAGTCAAGGGCTAAATGGTTTTCATCTTTCAGCAGGACCAGTAGAAGGACTAGTTGAGTTAGTAAGATACAATAGTAATTTTGCTGACGCTAATGGAGCAAAAAGCTATAAAGATTTCTCTTTTGGAAAAAAATTAGATGAAACTTTTAATGCTGAAGAAATAAGTGCTATGTTAGAAAATAAAAATGTAACTCATGATGGTAAAGTAGTTTCAGTTTTTGATCTTACAGAAGAAAAAAGTGCTAATGAAGCTCTTGTTTTATTAAAACAAGCTTTCGGTAAATAAGATAAAAGGTCTGTCTAAAAGGTTAATTTTTTAACAAAAAAATCCATGAAGTTAAGTGTTCATGTAGGGACGTTTTAATAAACGTCCTCTTTGTAGACAGCCTCTTCATAAGGTTTTAAGTTAAGTTGTTTTTAACAATTTGGCTTAATATTTTTCCATCAGACATACCTGGGTAAATCTCATTAAATAATTTAATTGCTTTCCCCATATCTTTGATAGAAGTAAAATTATTTTCAGTCATCAAAGACTTAGCTTTTTCTACTAATTCAGTCTCAGAAAACTGTTTTGGCAAGTATGATTCAATAATATTTAATTCTGCTGTTTCGGCATCAACTAGATCTTGTCTACCAGCTTGTTGATACATTTCAATTGACTGTTTACGCTCTTTAGCTAGTTTATTTAAGATAGTCATAATATCACTATCTTGAATCTCCTTGCTCATATCTCTTTTTTCTGCTTCTATAATTTTGGCTCTAATATTACGAAGTGCCATAGTTAATCTTTCATTTTTATTTTTCATTGACTCTTTTAAAGAGTTAACGATTTCATCTTTTAGCATATTTTTAATTTACCTAATATATATATTAATATTCTCACAAAGTATATCACAGGGATATTTTTCGTTATAACAATAGAATATACAAAAAACTCAAGTGGTAAAAAAAATCAGACTCTTAGCACCTCAGAGTGACAAACTGCCTAAATGTCGTCACTTCGTTAAGCTCAGCACAAGTCTGAATGAAACGTAGTGGAATGAAGAATCTCAAAATTAACGATAAAAAAATTCAAAATTATAATAAAGTTAATTTATCAGAACCAAATATTTTATGAGCCGAATATTTGATTTCTAAGTAATTCTTCAAAAGTTTCTCTTCTTCTTATTAGTCTTACTTGATCTCCATTAACCAAAACTTCTGCTGGTAGAGGTCTAGTATTATAGTTTGAAGCCATTGTATATCCATAAGCTCCTGCATTAAGTATTGCCAAAATATCACCCTCATTGATTATAGGTAGTACACGATCTCTAGCGAATATGTCACCACTCTCACAAATATTTCCACAAATAGTAACTTTTTCATGGTCACCATTAAGATTAGATGTATTAACTATTTCATGATAGCTACCATACATAGTTGGTCTAACCAAATGATTAAAGCCTGAATCTGTTCCAGCATACTTATAACTTGGATTAGATTTAACTGTGTTAACAGTAGTTAATAAATACCCTGATTCTCCTACCAAAAATCGTCCTGGTTCTATCCAAAACTCAACTTCTTTGCCATATTCTTGGCAAAAGTTTTTAAAATTAGCTGCAACTTTTTTATTAAGCTCAATAAGATTTAGTCTTTTTTCACCTGGCTCATAAGGAATACCCAAACCACCGCCAAAATCAATAAAATCGAGATCAGGCAATTCTTTTGCTGATTTTAGTAAGACATCAACAGCACTCAAAAAAGTATTTTCATCAAGTATATTCGATCCAATATGTTGATGTATTCCTTTGATTATGACATTGTATTTTTCTGAAATTTTTAATATTTCGGGAACATCTGTAAAATAAATACCAAATTTACTTTCCACACCACCTGTTATAACATGATGATGATGACCCCCACCTACATCAGGATTTATTCTGACACAAACGGAGGTATTAGGATATTTTTCACCATATCTTTCAAGAGTCGATAAATCACCAATATTTAAAATAACTCCTTCTTTAACAGCATAATCAAGTTCTTCATTGGTCATGTTATTACCAGTGAAAAGTATTTCTTCATTACTGACACCAGCTTTAAGACAAGTATAGACTTCACCAGGAGCAACAACATCCATTCCTGCACCTTCTTCTTTTAATACTTTGATAATTTCGACATTACTATTGGCTTTACACGCATAAAGTATCTTTTTATTTTCGATCGTTTCAATACTTTCCTTTAGTTCTCTGTATCTTGTTCTTATAGTATTTTCATCATATACGTATAATGGGCTACCAAATTTTTCTATTAATTCTTTAGCTGTAAAACTACCTATTTTAAACTCTTGTTGCATCTCTTTATTCCTTCAAAATTTTTCATACGAATACTAAATTTTACTACATCATACAGTAACAGAGAAATAATAAAAGAAGAATATTTTTATTTACTAAAATCTGTTAGAATAATTTTATGATAAAAAAGATACATGACCACGCTTATAAAAAGATATTTTCTAACAAAACATTTTTCCGTCAATTATTACAAAGTTTTGTTGATATGCCTTGGGTAAAAGATATTGATTTTGATAGCTCCGAAACTGTAAATAAATCATTTATTTCTGATGATTATAAAAATACAGAGAGTGATTTGATTTACAAACTAAAACTTAAGGATAAAGATATATATGTTTATATCTTAATGGAGTTTCAATCCTCTGTTGATAAATTTATTTCTGTGAGAATGCTCAACTATATTACTAGTCTATATATAGAGCTAATTGATTTTAATAAAAAAAGTAAGAAGAAATTAGATAAGTTACCTGCTGTATTTCCAATACTTTTGTATAATGGAGATAGGGATTGGATTGCGGCAACTAATACAAATCAGGTTATAGAAAATAATGAGTTACTTGGTGAATATGGAATAAATTATAAATATTTCAAAATAATTGAAAAGGATTATTCACTTGATTCACTTTTAAAAATTAAGAATTTGGTATCTACATTATTTTTATCAGAAACAAATTTTGATTTAGAATTAATAAAAAATGAGATTTTAAACTTACTTGAAACAGAGGAAGACAAGCAAGCATTATCTATTTTAATTAACTTTTTTAGATTATGGACAGAGAACAAAATAATTGAGAGAAGTGATTATGATAATGTTGAAAAGTTGTATAATAGTAAACAGGAGGCTACTGAAATGATCGCAACATCTGTAAAAAAGCTAGAGAAAAAATGAAAATTGAGTTTAAGCTCGAAGGTAAGATTGAAGGCAAAACCGAAGAAAAATTTGAAGTTGCAAAAAATGCAAAAATAGAAGGTTTACCATTAGAACTTATTATTAAATTAACTGGTTTGACAAAAGAAGATATTGAAAATATTTAATTAACAATAAATTTTAAGTATCTTTTCTATTTTAAAAAATAGTGAGTTAAGAATAGTTGTAATTATCTATTCAAAAATAGTAAAACAAAATATGATCATATTACTATGGAAGAATTATTAATCAGAGAAGAACAAGCCGAATATAATTTTGCAGAAGTATTAATTGATGCTTTTACAGACTTAGAAAGTCAGACTTTTACTTATGCCATACCTGATTATATGAAAAATAAGGTTGCATTAGGGACTCCTGTAATTGTACCTTTTGGCGAAAATCAACTTGGTGGATATATTGTTGATTTACACTTAGAAAATAACTTATCCACTGAAATAAAAATTAAAGAAATTGTCTCTGCAAGCTCTCAACAAATAATAGATTCCGAATACTTAGAATTAATTAAATGGATTGCTAAATATTATCATACTAGTTTTTTAAGTGTCCTCAAAGCAGCTATACCCTCTGGTATTTTAACAAAAACTTATAAGCAAATTGAATTAAATGTTTTACCTGAAGAATTTACTGATTATATAAAGATACAGTCAAATCAAGAATATATAGCTTTTTGTACATTTATTTTTAATGAAGGTATTGTTAGAACATCTGTTTTAAAAAGTCAATTTGGTACTAAATATACTCGTCATTTGAGAAAGCTATTGATCATTGAGTATGTCAAAGTAAGCTTTATTTTTAATAACAAAGGCAAATATAAAAAGCAATTATGCGTTACTCTGATTACTGATCAAGGTGATCTAAGTAATCGTGAAAAAGAAATATTATGTGTTATTGCCAAAAATAATGGTTTTATTATTATGAAAGATCTCCTAAAAAATGCAAATACAACTGCCCCACTCATTAGGAAGATTCAAAGTAAAGGTTGTGTTGAAATAACCGAAGAAATAATCTTAAGAAAACCCCAAAATTATGCTGAACAAAATATCAAAACGGATAAGCTAAAACTAAATAATTATCAACAACAGTCATTGGATTATTTAATCGAATTACAAAAACAAAAAATTAAAAACAAAGTTGTCTTATTGCATGGAGTGACTGGTAGTGGTAAAACAGAAGTATATTTACAAATAATTGAATATGTCCTAAATCAGGGATTAACATCAATTGTTCTTGTTCCTGAAATATCACTTACACCACAAACGGTTAATAGATTTCGTAGTAGATTTGGTGATTGTGTTGCTGTTTTACATAGTGCATTAAGTGATGGTGAAAGATATGATGAATGGTCAAGAATAAAAAATGGTATCGCCAAAATTATTATTGGAGCTAGATCTGCTATTTTTGCTCCTTGTAAAAATATTGGTGTGATTATCATAGATGAAGAACATGAAAGCTCATATAAACAAGATCGCAATCCTAGATATAATGCAAAAACAGTTGCTATTAAAAGGGCAAAACTAGATAATGCTACGATTGTTTTAGGGACAGCAACACCTTGTCTTGAAAGTTATTATAATGCTTGTAATAATCCTGAATGGCATTTATTAGAATTACCTGAAAGAGTTGAAAATAAAGTATTACCTCCTGTTTTATTAGTTGATATGAGAAAAGAATATATGCAAGGTAATAAGGGGATTTTTAGTAGACAATTGGAGCAATCCCTCAGAGATAGGCTTGAAAGAAAAGAGCAATCTATTGTTTTTATTAATAGGCGTGGCTTTTCGACATTTGTTTTATGCCGTACTTGTGGTTATTCAGTTAAGTGTGGTGACTGTTCAGTTTCTATGGTTTATCATACAGCTCATAATGCTCTAAAATGTCATTATTGTGGGAAAATAGAAGATTTACCTGTTAGATGTCCAAAATGTAAAAGTGTTAGTATTAGACATTTTGGCATAGGTACACAAAAAATAGAATCTATTACACAAAAGCTTTTTCCAGAAGCAAGAATAGCTCGATTAGATAGAGATACTACAACAAAGAAAAACTCACATCAGGTTATTTTAAACAAATTTTCTAAAGGAGAATATGATATTTTAATTGGCACACAAATGGTTGCAAAAGGTCTTGATTTTCCAAATGTAACTTTAGTTGGAGTTATTGCTGCTGATACAGCTCTAAATATACCCGATTTTAGAGCTGGTGAAAAAACCTTTCAATTAATAACACAAGTTGCAGGTAGAGCAGGGCGTGGAGATACCAGAGGTGAAGTTGTTACACAGTCTTATTCACTTGATCATATCAGTATACAATCAGCCAAAGATCATGATTTCAAAAGATTTTATAATTCAGAGATAAAAGATAGAGAGGAATTATTATATCCTCCTTTTTCTGATTTAGTAAGTATTATTATTGCTAATCTTTCACAAGAAGAAAGTAAAAAATCAGCTGTGTTAATGGGTAGGTTTTTAAAGAAAAATATTACATCAGGAATTATTAATGTATTAGGACCAATACCAGCAGGCATAGCAAAGATTCAGGGTTTTTATAGATTTCAAATTTTAATCAAAGCCAAAAATCTTGATGAGGTAAGAGAGTTATTATTAAGAGTAACAAAAGAAGTAAGTATTAGTAGTAGTACAAAAATAGGTATTGATATAGAGCCGTTAAATATGATGTAGCTTTTATTTTATAGAAGTTTTAAGACTTGTTAGAGCTTTTTATCCATAAAAAAATCCTCTCATAAACAAAATTTATGAGAGGATTTTTTATTTAAAAATTTATCCGATAGTCATTTCCATACTCTGTTCTTCTCTTGTTTCAGAAGCTAGTTGTACTTCACGCATACCAGTACCAGCAGGAATCAAACGTCCTATGATAACATTTTCTTTTAGACCTCTTAACCAGTCACGTTTACCTTCAATTGCAGCTTCTGTAAGAACTCTAGTTGTTTCTTGAAAAGATGCAGCAGAAATAAAGCTCTCTGTGTTAAGTGATGCCTTGGTAATACCAAGTAAAACATTTTCAGCAATAGGAGCAACAATACCATCAGTTTTACATTTTTCAAGAACTTGGTCAAATTGATAAGTTGTAATAACTTCACCAGGTAATAATGTAGTTTCACCTGAGTCAACTATTCTCTTCTTTCTGGTCATTTGTCTAACGATAATCTCAATATGTTTATCGTTAATCTGAACGCCTTGTGAACGATATACGAGTTGAACTTCATTAACTAAAAATTGTTGAACTGCTTCAATACCAGCTACAGCTAAAATATCATGAGGACTGACTGGACCTGTTGTAAGTCTATCGCCTCTCTTAACTTTTTCGCCATCAATAACTATAGGTCTACCATTAATAGGCACTTTATAATTATGTGTGATACCTTCTTCATTAACAACATTGATACTTATTACTTCATTATCGACCAAGACAAGATTAACTGAACCTTCTTCTTCTGCAAGAATAGAGCTTTCTTTTGGTTTTCTAGCTTCTAACAATTCTTCAACTCTAGGTAGACCTTGTACAATATCTCCAGTTTTTACACTTTCATAAACTAATATTGCTAAAGTTTCACCCTGTTGAACCATTTCACCATGATCTACAAGAATTGCTGAACCTTGACTAACAAGATAAGGTCTTGCTTTTCTAATCGTGACTTCATCTTTTTTGACTTCTTCAACGATACCAGATTCTGTAGCAATAATTTTTGAATTTATTTTATCACCTTCATAAATATATTGTCCAGATTCAAATTTAACATCATCAGTTTTATAAGTAGTTTGATTTTCAGCATTGATAATCAGGAGTTTTTGAGTTCCTGTTTCATTATCCTTAAATATTTCTATTTTACCAGGACTTTGAATCATAAAATCAGTATAAGCAATAACTTTACCTGACGGAACTACATCATTTTCTTTTACTTGAAGTATTGAATTTATTTTTAGTTCTTGATGACCAATCAAACCATAATTTGAAGGATCATGTGAGGTTGTTAGATTTTCGATTACTGAAATAGTAAGCTTTGCTCTAACATCGTTACCATCTTCATCTCTTTCTATATTTTTAAATTCAACTTTACCACCGAGTAATGTTAATGGTGAAGATAATTTGAAAACAAGATTCACTTTTACAAGTGCTGTACCAGCTTTTAATTTATCACCATTTCTGACCATAACTTTAGTTAAAGGAACTAAATCTATTGAACTATGTGAAGTACTTAATTTATAGAATTTATCAATTGGTGCAACTGTATAGATAAAGGTGTTACGAACTACAAGATACATACCTTCCTCTGAATGAATAAATTGAACCATACCTTTTTGTTTACTATAGATAGGTTGATTTTCTTCAGTTTCAGGATCTGTTAATTGTCCAAGTAATGCTCCTTCTTCTATTTCTTGATTTTCAGTTACATTAATAATTGAATTTTCCAGAGGGAAATAAACACCATAAGCTCCAGGATAGAAAGTTATACTTTGTGAAAGATCAAGGTTTTCTAATGAAACAAAACCACTTTCATTAACATTAATACCAGGTATTATTTCATCACCAGCTTCAACCATACAGCTATCTTCTACAAGAGGATTCCCTGTTGATCCAAGTTGATAATTTTCTTCTGGTAAGAATAAAAGTGAGCTTTCACCAGTCAAGGTATTTTTATCAGTATTATCTACATTTAAAAATCTAACTTCACCACTTGAAGGAGTTACATACTTATCAACAAAAGCTTCTGCAATAACTGTACCTGATTCTACTTTACTTCCTTCATGTACAAGAAGTTGGAAAATATTTACAGGATATTCATCAGGAAATTTAAGTTGTAAATCTTTTCTGTTAAGAATAACGTCAGGTTCTGGAATATCCAATTCGGCTGTTACTAAAGAAATACTATCCCAAGTTCCATCTTCCTTATGACCCATTACTTGTACTTTACCACCATATTCGGTTGTAGTAGCAATACGTCCAAGACTTTCATCTGAATTAAGAAATTGGTTATTATTAACCAGTATTTCACAGTCAGAAGGTAGTGAATAAACATTACCACTATGAACCCAGATAACACCTTGAGCATTAGAAGTTCTACTGATCAAACCTTGTCTATCTTTTTTCTCTTCTGTCTTAAAGTCAATAAACTTAACCATACCACTAATATCAGAATTAATATCTCTAAAACCTTTTTCAACTGATTTTTGTGACGCTTTACTTTGTTTCATCTGTTCAGCTACAATGGTTGCTGGTTTAACAACATCGCCATCTTTTACTTGTATTTCACTACCATTAGGTATTTCTACTTTAAAGATTTTACCTTTTTTGTCAGCTATTTTTAAAACATATTCCTGTTTGGTTACTCTAATAACTTCACCATAAGGTGTTCTGAAATCGTCAGTCATTTCTCTAAATTCAGCTTGATCGAGCTTAACTGTACCTGAATGATTAGCTTTTACCTTAATTCTGTTAGCTCCCTCAAATACACCACCTGTATGGAATGTTCTCATTGTTAGCTGTGTACCAGGCTCACCAATTGATTGAGCTGCAATAATACCAACTGCTTCTCCTATATCAACTAAACGTTTACTGGTTAAGCTCCAACCATAACATGCTCTACAAACGCCATATTTATTTTGGCAACCAAGAGGTGATCTTAGTTTAACAATTTTAACACCTGGTATTATTGTCATTTTTTTATCAAATTCTGCTTCTTTAAGAGTAGATTCGGTTACACCAACTCTAATAATATCTTTTGCTTGAGCAGGATTAATCATTTGATTTTTACAAACAATTAGCATTGCTTCTTCACTAGCATCATTAGCATTTTTCTTAGGATAAAAAATATCTTCAGCAGAAGTTCTACCAGCTAATCTTTTCTCAAGACCAACAATTAACTTATCACCGTCCCAAATATCTCTAAAGAGAATAAAGTTATCAGTTCCACAATCTTCATCAGTAATGATTACATCTTGAGCAACGTCAGCAAGTCTTCTAGTAAGATAACCTGAATCCGCTGTTCTTAGAGCTGTATCAACTAAACCTTTTCTAGCACCATAACATGAGATTACATATTCAGTTACATTTAAGCCTTCTTTAAAATTAGATTTAATAGGTAAATCGATTGTTTTTCCAGAAGGATCTGACATCAAGCCTCTCATACCAACAAGTTGACGAACCTGACTGATATTTCCTCTAGCTCCAGAGAATGCCATCATAAATACTGAATTTAATTTGTCATAATCCTCAGTGATACGAGCAATAACTTCATTAGTTGCTTGTGACCAAGTATCAATAATTTTTGCATATCTTTCAACAGCAGTGATCTGACCTTTTTGATATAGTTTTTGCGATCTTTCAATTTCTTTTTCGGATCTTCTAAGAATATCTTTCTTTTCTTCTGGAACAATCATATCATCAATAGCGATTGAAATACCTGCCATTGTTGAATAATGAAAACCTAATTCTTTAAGTGAATTAGCTAATTCAGAAGTTTTGATATTACCATTGTCTAAGAAACATTCAGAGATAATTTCTTCTAATACATGCTTATCAACCATTTTATTAACAAATTTGAATGATGGAGGTAATTCTTCATTTAAAATTACTCTACCAACAGTAGTTACAAAAAAGACATGTTGCTTTGCATAACCAGAATCAAGTAAGCTTTCTAAAGTTTGTGGAATAGCATCTGGTGCAGCACTTGCATAAACTTCTTCAGTTTTGGCAAGTTTGTCAATATTCATTCTAACTTTTATTTTATTATGAACATGAATAGCTTTTATTTCATGAATAGATAATATTTCGTCAGTATTAGCAAATATTCTCTTAGTTAAGTCAACAGCTCTCACATTTTCAACAGTTAGATAATAACAACCCAAAACCATATCCTTGGTAGGAGTAATAATTGGAGTACCTGTTGCTGGTGTAAGAATATTATTGGTAGCTAACATAAGTAATCTTGCTTCTGTCTGTGCTTCAATTGAAAGTGGTACATGAACAGCCATTTGATCGCCATCAAAATCAGCATTAAAAGCTGTACAAACCAAAGGATGAAGCTGAATAGCTCTTCCTTCAACTAATAAAGGTTCAAATGCTTGAATACCTAATCTATGTAATGTTGGTGCTCTATTAAGTAATACTGGATGTCCTTTAATAACATCTTCCAATACGTCCCAAACAAGACTATCTTGTGATTCAATTTTCTTCTTAGCTGATTTGATATTTTGAACAATACCTCTTTCAACTAATTTATTCATAACAAATGGTTTAAATAATTCAAGTGCCATTTCTCTAGGCAAACCGCATTGATGAAGTTTTAATTTTGGTCCAACTACAATAACAGAACGTCCAGAATAATCCACACGTTTACCAAGTAAATTTTGACGGAAACGACCTTGTTTACCTTCGATAATATCACTTAATGATTTTAAAGCTCTATTATTAGGTCCAACAACTGCTCTTCCTCTTCTACCGTTATCAATTAGAGCATCTACAGCTTCCTGTAACATTCTCTTTTCATTTCTGATAATAATATCTGGAGCTTCCATATCAAGAAGTCTGCTAAGACGATTATTTCTATTAATAACTCTTCTATAAAGGTCATTAAGATCTGACGTTGCAAAACGTCCACCATCTAGTTGAACCATAGGTCTAAGATCAGGAGGAATTACTGGAACAACATCCAATACCATCCAAGCAGGACTTGTACTAGCTTCAACTAAACTTTCAATAACTCTAAGTCTTTTGATTAATTTAGCTCTTTTTTGATTTGATGCTTCTTTAACATCTTTTCTAAGTTCTTCTGCTAATTCTGGTAAATTTAGATCTGCTAATAATTTCTTAATAGCAGGAGCTCCCATATCAGCATCAAACTTATTATCTTCGTCCATTACTAGAGTTTCATATTCATCTTCGGTTAGAAGTTGTCTTTTTGAAAGGCTTTCGATGTTACCTGGATCAATTACTACATAACTGTTGTAATAAGTAATATCTTCAAGATGTCTTAGTGGCATATCAAGTAATAAACTTAAATGACTAGGTATACCTTTCAAGTACCAAATATGACAAACAGGAGCAGCAAGCTTAATATGACCCATTCTATGTCTTCTGACTTTTGAATCGGTTACTTCAACGCCACATCTTTCACAGACGATACCTTTATGTCTAACTCTTTTATATTTTCCACAATGGCATTCCCAATCTTTTGCTGGGCCAAATATTTTTTCACAAAATAGTCCATCTCTTTCTGGCTTAAGAGTTCTATAGTTAATAGTTTCAGGTTTTGTAACCTCACCATAAGACCAACCAAGAATTCTTTGTGCAGAAGCAAGACCTATTTTTACATAGTCAAACTTTTCTTCAAACTCATCTTCATGAGATGTATTTGATAAAATACTATTAGCTATAGATAAATCTAATGTCATAATTTATTCAACCCCCGCTTTTGTTGATGTTGCTGATCTACTAAATTGAGATTTTAAACGATTTCTATATTGAGATGTTTCTTCTTCAAAAAGCTCCATTTCAACTTCTTCTCCGTCTTTCATTTTCATAATTTGTACATCAAGACATATACTTTGAAGTTCTCTGATAAGTACTCTGAATGACTCAGGAATACCAGGCTTCTGAATATTTTTACCTTTAACAATACATTCATAAGAAGCAGCTCTACCAGTGACATCATCAGATTTAATGGTAAGTAATTCCTGTAATGTATAAGCAGCTCCATAAGCTTCTAAAGCCCAAACTTCCATTTCACCAAATCTCTGTCCACCAAACTGAGCTTTTCCGCCCAATGGTTGTTGAGTTACTAGTGAGTATGGTCCTGTAGATCTTGCATGGATTTTGTCATCCACAAGATGGACAAGTTTCATCATATAATGATAACCAACAGCAACAGGTCTATCCAAAGGTTCGCCTGTACGTCCATCATAAAGTATTACTTTACCTTCATCAGTTAACCATTCCATATTTTCATGTTTTGATTTAGCCAAAGTCATATATTTTTTAAGTAGCTTAAGTGAAGCTTCTTCTTCAAACATTTCATCAAAAGGTAAGACACCAAGAGGATAACCTAATAATTTACCAGCCCAACCTAAGAGGGTTTCATAAATCTGTCCAACGTTCATACGACTTGGTACTCCAAGAGGATTAAGAACTATGTCAACAGGTGTACCATCAGGTAAATACGGCATATCTTCTGGTGGTAATATTTTTGCAATAATACCCTTATTTCCATGTCGTCCAGCTATCTTATCACCAACTGATATTTTTCTTTTTTGAGCAATGTATACTCTAACAACTTTATTAACACCAGGTGCAAGTTCGTCATTATTTTCTCTACTAAATATTTTTACGTCAACAATACGACCTTTTTCTCCATGTGGAACTCTAAGGCTGGTATCTCTAACATCTCTTGCTTTTTCACCAAAGATAGCTCTTAAGAGTTTTTCTTCTGGAGGATGCTCAGATTCACCCTTTGGCGTTACTTTACCAACTAATATATCGCCTGGAGCTATTTCAGCACCAATACGAATAATACCGTTTTCATCAAGATCTTTGAGAGCATCTTCACCAATATTAGGTATTTCTCTGGTAATTTCTTCATCGCCAAGCTTAGTGGTTCTAGCTTCGGTTTCATATTTTTCAATATGTATTGAAGTAAATACGTCATCAGAAACTATTCTTCTACTAATAAGGATAGCATCCTCAAAGTTATAACCTTCCCACGGCATAAATGCGACAAGTAAATTTTTACCAAGAGCTAATTCGCCATTTTTTGTGGAAGCACTATCAACAAAAACCTCACCTTTTTCAAGAATTTGTCCCGGTTTAACCAAAGGTTTTTGGTTAATACAAGTATCTTGATTTGAACGGAAAAATTTCAATAGTTTAAAATTCTTTTCTGTTCCTGTTTCTAAGCCTTTTAAGATTATTTCTTTACCACTTACAAACTTCACTTCACTTCTTTCTTCTGCAAATAAAAGCATTCCAGAATCTCTACCAACTCTTTCTTCAATACCTGTACCAACCAAAGCTTGCTCAGTTTTAATCAATGGAACTGATTGACGTTGCATGTTTGCACCCATCAAAGCTCTATTTGCATCATCATGCTCAAGAAATGGTATTAATGAACAAGAAACTGATACAACCTGAACTGGTGAAATACCAACTAAGTCAACTTCATGTGGCTCAACTGATAAAAAGTCTGTCTTAAATCTAACAGCAACTCTTTCTAGGACAAATGAGCTATCTTTTTTGAAAGCTGTGTCACCAGGAGCTATACGATAAATATTTTCTTCATCTGCTGTTAAATAAATTAGATTATCAGTTTTCTTACCACCAACAACTTTCCAATATGGAGTTTCAATAAATCCATATTCATTAACTCTAGCAAATGTACTTAAACGACCAATAAGACCAGCATTTGGACCTTCAGGAGTTTCTATCGGACAAATTCTACCATAATGTGAAGGATGAATATCACGAACTGCATAACCAGCTCTATCCCTGCTTAAACCACCGGGGCCTAATGCACTTAATACTCTTTTGTGAGTAATTTCTGCGATAGGATTGGTTTGATCCATGAACTGTGATAACTGACTACTACCAAAAAACTCTTTAATTGCTGCTACCAATGGTTTTGCATTAATCAAATTTTGTGGAGTTAGATTCTCAATATCTTGAATAGTCATTCTTTCTCTAACAATTCTTTCTATTCTGGTAAGACCGATTCTAAATTGATTTTGTAATAATTCGCCAACAGATCTAACTCTTCTATTACCAAGATGATCAATATCATCAACATTACCAAGATCATAGCTTAAACCAATCAAATATTCGATTGTTCCAATAATATCCTTATCGGTAAGAGTTCTATTAGCTGTAGGAACATCAAGTTTAAGTTTTTTATTAACTTTGTATCTTCCTACTTTTCCTAAATCATATCTTTTTGGATCAGAAAATCTTGATATAAGAATTGAACGACCACCATCAACTGACGGAGGATCACCTGGTCTTAATTTTCTATATATCTCGATTAAAGCTTCCTCTGTAGTTTCAGTATGATCTTTATCCAAGGTTTTTTGTAAGAAATCTTTATGTCTTCTAAAAATTTCTAGCATTTCTTGATTTTGATAACCATAAGCTCTAAGTAAAGTTGTTGCAAGGATTTTTCTAGTTTTATCAACTCTAACATAAATAATATCATTAGCATCGGTTTCAAACTTCAACCATGCTCCTCTATTTGGTATAATTGTTGCTGTATGAATTCTTCTACCACTAATATCTGTTTCTTTTTTGAAATAAACACCAGGTGAACGAACTATCTGACTAACAATTACACGTTCAGCACCGTTGACAATAAAAGTACCTCTATTGGTCATTAATGGTAATTCACCAACAAATATTTCTTGTTCTTTTATTTCACCAGTTACTTTATTAACTAGTTGTACAGGTATTCTCAATGAACCTGAATATGTAACGTCCCTGATTCTACATTCTTCAACACTATACTTGGCAGTTCCAAGTCTAAAATTAGGCAGAAGATGTAATTCCAAACGACCACTATAATCCTGAATAGGCGAAAACGATTCTAATTCTTCAGGTAGTCCTTCCTTTAAAAACCAACTAAAAGAATCTTTCTGAATTTCGATTAAATCAGGAAGACGATCCAAATTTGATGAAGATGCGTCGTATACATGTACTCTTTTTGCATCTATCTTGGATTCCGTTACGCTTTGTAAGTCTGATCCTGTTGTGGATGAGCTCATATTTTTTTAACCTTCCTTATTAGCAATAATAAAAAATGACTAGTCCCCTTACTATCAGGGATTTTAAGATGTTTTTGAATCTTGATCTTAGTCGGGATCTTGACGAGATATTTTAATTTTTGTAAAATGTTATGTTGAATATTTCGCTTTTATGAAATATAATATACATATTGTTCTTCAAATTATGACATTCATTAAACCTAAATTTAAACAATAAACAAATAATTATAAAGCCTAAGACTCTTATAAGTCAAGCTTTTTTATAATAAAGATATAATAATTTTTATCAATTTTAGTTAAACTAATAGTTATAATGATACTTCTGATACTTCGCTCTCCATGTTTTCCAAATACTGGCTATTATCAAATTTGCTGACCAAAACCTTTTGTACTCTAATTCCATCAATTTCATGTATTTTTAGATTAACATTATTAATCGTGATGACTTGACCTAACTTAGGGACTTCACCTAGTGTATCAAATACTAATCTTCCAACTGTTTGGCTATTTGGTAAATCTACATCCAAAACTCTATTTACTTCACTGACACTTAATTTTGCATCTACTAATATTGTATCCTTATCTATATCATACACCAAAGAAACTTCATCGTTATCATGTTCATCTCTAATTTCTCCAACTATTTCTTCAAGTATATCTTCCATGCTTACCAGTCCAGATGTTCCACCATATTCATCACTAACAATGGCCATCTGTATTCTTTTTGCTTGCATCTCTTTAAGCAATTCACTAATAGTTTTGTTTTCAGGTACATGAAAAACTTCTCTCATTAGAAATTGAACACTTTTATAATTATTTTCTGGATGATTACGGCTTGATTTTATCAAATCTTTGACATGAATAATTCCAACTATATTATCAATATTATCTTCATAAACAGGCATTCTTGAATATTCTTGTTCAAGAATCACATCAAGAGCCTCTTTAATACTTGTATCTATAGAAAAGCTCATTATGTCTACTCTGGGGGTAATAATAGAGCTGACAGGTAACTCATCAATGGATAATGCAGATTGAATAATTTTGGTTTCATACTGCTCAAACACACCAGTTTCATGACCAATATCAACCATAGTTTTTATTTCTTCAGCTGTTAGTTGCTTGATTAATTGACCAAAATTATTACCAATTTTTGACATTAATGGTTTAGCTAAAAAGTTAAGGATTAAAACAATTGGCTTAAAAATTAAATATAAAGCCTTAATTGGGTATGACATTTGCATGGCTACTTTCTCGGGATTGTGGACAGCATAAGTTTTTGGCAAAAGACCTGTAAAAATAAATAGAATAATAGACATTAAAGTTATGGTAATGCCTATACTGGTAATATCTCTGAAGTTGTTATTTTTAAAAACAGCTAAAGAAATAAGTGTCACAATAGAAACATTTGCTAGATTGTTAGTAATCATAACCGTAGCTAATAATGAGGTAGGATCTTTAAGTAGGTTTGATAAATGTATTGCAGGCTTATTACCTTGTTCTGCTAACTCTTGTATTCTATTTTTGTTCACAGACCTAAAAGAAGTCTCTCCAGCAGAAGCGATAGCTGAGGTTATAGTTAAAACAGTTATATAAGTAAGTAAATAAGGTATACTATCGGGATCCAGAACTGTTCACTCCTAAAAATTAAATTAATAAATTATATTATAACATATAATGATTATTTTTAATTGATAAAAATTAATAAAAATTGGATGATTAACTGCTATATTTAATCTGAGATAAATGTATTATGGGAATATTTTTTATTGAAAAGTAGAATATTCTAACAAAAAGGAAATATATGAAAAAATTAATTATAGCAGCAGCTTTAGCAATGATTGCTCTACCTTCTTATGCCTCATCATTGCCAGATGCTGAGATTGCTCAAAAGTTTAGTGTAAGTACAGGGCCTAGTTTAGCTGTCGATTTTAAAGTAAGCCCAAGAGCAAGCTTAGGAGCTTCGGTTGGCTCACCTCTTTATAGAGGATTTTTTGCAAGTGGACTATATGACGTTAGATTCTTATACAAGTTTGTTAATGAAGGTAAATTTGCTGTAAGTGGATTAATAGGGGCAGCTGGAAATCCAGGTTTTAATAATGGTTATGGTTATCCAATTGGTGTAGAAGCTGGTGTAGCAATGAGTTTTAAATTTACACCAGAGTTCACGGGAAGACTAAATCTAGTTGGCTCAGTTCCATTTGCTGGATCTGCAAACTATGATTTTTTTAGATTTGTTGCTCCATCAAGTGGTATAGAAATAGGATATAGATTTAATCGTACATTTGAACTAACCCTTGGTGGTAATGGTCAGGGAGATGTACTTGGTCTAAATGTCCATTTTTAAAAAATAATATTTCATTGGGCTGAAAGATTATTTAGAGACGCATTGAATGCGTCTCTAAATAATTTATAAAATTTTAATAAACCTCTTAGTATACTACTTTTTAAGATTATTAACAGCAGTTTTTAAATGGTTAAAAGCATCAAAGATTTCATCTTTAAAATTTTCAAATTTTTCTTCTGCAATTTCTTTATTTTCATTAGCCATCTTTACTAATTCAGTTAATTTTTCAGAAATCTCTTTTTTATTTTTTTCGACAACATCTTGAGCATCAGATTTTGCCAAAGAAAACTGTAATCTGATACTTTCCATTAAAGAGTTAAGCTTATCAGTATTAGTATCAAAGGCTTTTACTAAGTCTGGATATTTTTCACCTAAATCATCTTTAATAGACTTAATACTACTATTTATAGATTCAGTTTGTTTTTCAAAAGCATCTTTTGTATCTGCTGTTCCTAAAGCTAGTTGTAGTTTTAGCTCTTCTAATTTACTACTTATTTTATTTCCTTGTTCCGTTTGTGCCAATTTTTCTGTAGTTTCACTTATTTTAGATTTTACATCCCCAATAAAAGTGTCAAGATTTTTTTTCTGCTTTTCAAATTCTTGTATTGCTTCACTCATTCCTAGTGAAAATTGTAATTGTACCTCTTCCAAAAAACCTTTTAAACGGGACTGTAAATTTTCTTGTGTTTCCATTTTTTTCTCCTAAAGCATAATCAAAACTGCTATTGTTATTAAATATATAGATATATTAACAGAATTTACAATATTTTTAACTTTAATATATTGATATGCTCAATTAAAATTGGTTTGAACCTATTGTTCACAGACATACAGGCTTTGTAAACCAATTTTGAACAAGTGTATCTACGAATCACAGATTTAATTGATTAAAGAATTAACACAGATTTTTAAAAAAAATCTGTGTTAATTTGACTCTCATTTGATTTATTCGTCGCTAAATCTTTACTAAATTAAATCTTTTTTGAAGTCATTTTTGCTTGTAAAAATAACTGTAAATAATCTTTACTACCAGCTTTAGAATCTGTACCTGACATATTAAAGCCACCAAATGGATGAGCTCCAACTAATGCCCCTGTACATTTACGATTAAGGTATAGATTACCTACAAAAAATTTCTCTGCACCTTTTTGTAGTTTTTCTACGTTTTGTGAATATATAGCACCTGTTAAACCAAATTTTGTATTATTTGCTATCTCAATTGCATCATCAAAATCTTTGGCTTTGATAAAACTAAGTACAGGTCCAAATATTTCTTCTTGAGCTAATCGGCCATCTGGTTTAATATCTGAAAAAATAGTTGGATGAACAAAATAACCATTTTTACCTTCAACACGTTTTCCACCAGTAATCAATTTACCTTCTGATTTACCAACTTCAATCATTTCAAGTACTTTTTTGATTGATCTTTCACTAGAAACAGGTCCAACATAAGCATTTTCTTCTGGTGTGCCAATAATTAACTTTTCTACTTTTTCTTTTACTTTTGCCAAAACTTCATCATAAACAGATTCAACAACTATTGCTCT
>JACMQJ010000197.1 GCA_014377055.1 Candidatus Sericytochromatia bacterium | reverse complement strand
TAAAGTATTTGTTAATTCAAAAAATAAAGTAAATAAGAAGGGTTTTTTGTCCCAAAAAGATATTGAGTATTGGATTAGTTTTAATAAAATTAACGGCTTAGGGCCAGTAAAATTGTATAGCATTTGGAATTATTTTAATGATTTAAAATATGCTTGGCAAGCACCTATCGAAGAATTTAAAAATATACCGACTCTTACTGCCAATAATATAATACAGATTAAAGATGCAAAAATTAAAATAGATCCTGTAAAAGAATTTGAACTTATTGATAAAAGTGGAATAGGTGTTTTAACACTAGTTGATGATAATTATCCATCAAGTTTAAAAAATATTCATGATCCACCTTTTATTATTTATTATAAAGGAAAGTTTGATAAAGAAAGGCTTGAGAAGTGTGTTGGTGTTGTTGGCACAAGAAAGCCAAGTTATTCAGGTAAAAAATCAGCTAACTATTTTAGTTTAGAAATGGCTAAGCTCGGAATAACTATTGTAAGTGGTTTAGCCAATGGCGTTGATACAGAAGCTCATAAGTGTGCGTTAAAAGTTGAAAATGGCTATACAATAGCTGTTTTGGGTTGTGGTGTTGATTATATCTATCCACCTGAAAATAAAAAGCTGTATGAAGAAATTTTAGAAAAAGGCATGATCATTTCTGAATACAGTCCAGGAACACATCCTGATTCATGGCGTTTTCCTGCACGAAATAGAATTATTAGTGGTTTATCAAAAGGTGTTTTGATTATTGAAGCTGCTGAAAAAAGTGGTGCTTTGATAACAGCTGACTTTGCCACAGAGCAAGGTAGAGAAGTAATGGCTGTGCCTGGAGAAATAAATAATCCCATGAGTAAAGGTACCAATAATTTGATAAAGCAAGGAGCAAATATTGTTACAGATGTGATTGATGTTCTTGAATTACTTAACTGGAATATTGTAAATAATAATAGTATAAGTAATAATGTTGCTCCACATATTGAAAATCTTAATTTGAGTGATGGTGAAAAGGAAGTTTATATTATATTAAATGAAATTCCTCAACATCTGGACTTAATATCAGATAAGCTATCCTTGCCTTTATCTGAAATAAGCAGTAATCTTATCATGCTTGAGTTAAAACAACTGGTTAGGCAATTACCAGGAAAATTATTTGTTAGGGTGTAAATAAAAAAATGACTAAATCTTTAGTAATAGTTGAATCTCCTGCGAAAGCAAAGACTATAGAGGGATATTTGGGAAAAGACTTCAAAGTAACTTCTAGTTATGGTCATGTTCGTGACTTACCAAAGGATGATAAAGCGATTGATGTCAAAAATGGTTTTAAGCCAACTTATGAAGTCACTGAGGACAAAAAAGATGTTATTAGAGAATTAAAAAAGCTAGTAAAAGAGTCAGAAGTTATCTATCTAGCAAGTGATGATGATCGTGAGGGTGAAGCTATATCATGGCATCTAAAAGAAGCTCTTAATCTTAAAGATAATCAAATAAAAAGAATAGTTTTTAGGGAAATTACTAAAAATGCTATCTTAAATGCTATCAAAAATCCAAGAGAAATTGATATTGACCTTGTTAATGCACAACAAGCTAGAAGAGTCTTGGATCGATTAGTAGGATTTGAACTATCACCAATTCTTTGGAAAAAAATTAAAGTAGGTCTTTCGGCTGGTAGAGTTCAATCAGTTGCGGTTAGAATTATCGTTGATAGAGAAAGAGAAATTGATAAATTTAATTCAAAATCTACGTTTAAAGTAACAGCATTATTTGATCTTGAAAAAGGAAAATTTTTGAAAGCGGAACTTTCAGAAAAATTTGACGAAGAAAAAGATGCTTTAAAATTTGTAGAAAAATGTGTTGACGCCAAATTTAGTATTGATAATCTTGAAAAAAAGCCTGTCAAAAAATCTCCTTCGCCTCCATTTACAACATCAACATTGCAACAAGAAGCAAGTATCAGACTTAGTTTTTCAGTCGCTCAAACTATGACTTTGGCTCAAAAACTTTATGAAGCAGGTAAAATTTCTTATATGAGAACTGATTCACTTAATCTTTCTGAGGAAGCAGTTGACAAGGCTGTTAATGAAATCACTAATACTTATGGTAAAAATTTTGTTGAAAAAAGAAAATATAAAACCAAATCAGAATCAGCTCAAGAGGCACATGAGGCAATCAGACCAACCGATTTTTCTACTCAAGAGGCTAGTAGTGATCGAAACGAGCAAAGACTATATGAACTTATTTGGAAAAGAGCAATCGCATCACAGATGGCTGATGCTAAACTTGAACGTACAATAGCTACCATTGGAATATCTGGTGTCAAAGAAAAATTTGTTGCTACTGGCGAAGTAATACTTTTTGAAGGATTTTTGAAAGTATATCTTGAATCAAAAGATGATGACGATGACGAAAGTAAAGATGTTTTGCCACCCTTAAATATTGGTCAATCATTAATATCTGATGAAGTAAAAGCAAGACAAACATTCAGTCGACCAGCGGCAAGATATACAGAGGCAAGCCTGGTAAAAAAGCTTGAAGAAATGGGGATCGGTAGACCTTCAACTTATGCTCCT
>JACMQJ010000196.1 GCA_014377055.1 Candidatus Sericytochromatia bacterium | reverse complement strand
GAATAAGATTGAGTTTCATAACCTTCCTTATTAATTGATAGATTATGGGTACCAATTGGTAAATCAATAGATTTAGGACTATTTCCTATCTTTTGCTTGTTAAAATAAATTTCTGCATTTGATGGAATAGTTGAAATAAGAACACGACCAAGCTTAAATAAATTAAAATCAACATGCGAAATTTTATCTGCATTAGAGTTAATAATTTTACTGAAAACAAATAGTTTTCTTTTTGTAATATTGATTGTATGTTTTCCATTACCTAAATCATTGATATTTAGAGGTGTTGTCCCTGCTCCTTTTCCATCAATATTAACCTGCATATTATTAGGCTCTGTGGCTAATTCTAATTTAAATTTTCTAAGATCATATTTAACGTCAGAAACTTTTGGTCTATTTTTAACTTTTTCATTACCCTCAGGTTTAGCAATTATTTCAAAATTGTATGTTTCTGACTGATCTAGATCAGTTATATCAACTGTATTTTCGCTGTAAATTTTATCATTATATTTAAATTGAAATATCTGTTGATCATTGGAAGTAACAGTTAAGTCTTTAATCGTTCCATCTTGTTCTCTCCATGATTCAATTGTATGTTGTGTTTCACTAACATTTTTTGCAATTAGTGGTGTCTTTCCTATTTCTATCCCATCAATTGCTATTTTTGATTGTGATGGTGTACTGCGTACCTTTATTTGTGAATTGCCAGATCTAAAATCATAGATATTAAAATCTGATTTATCCAGATTAGTTATAAAATTTTCTAAATCATTGACTATTTCATCAACTAATTTATTCTCTTCATTTTGTTTAATAAAATATTGCTTATCAAAAACAATTTTACCAATGACAGTTTCGGCAAGTCTAATATTAATTAAAATATCATTATCAAGTTTAACTAAGCTACCAGTCAAAACAACGTCTACATTATTATTAGAACCTATAGAAACTATCTTATCCGAATCAAGTAAATCGGAGCTTGTATATTTTTCTTTGATCTCAACAAGTTGATAGTCACCCTTAGTCACAATTTTACTTTTTAATAAACTAACTAAATTATCAAACTTAAGTTTTTTTTCGAGTTCATTATCAAGAATGGTTATATTAGGAATAGCAACTTTTAAGCTGGTAACTTTATTGGGTAAATTATTTTGAGCTTTTACTTTGACATCTTTTTTTGTTGTGTCAGCAAAAACGGGATTACTTAAACTATTAATTGATAATAAGCAGAGGGAATAACAAATACAGTTAAAGTATTTTATTGTTGTTTTATTTGACTTACTTTTTTTCAATGTAAGAATAAAAGGATGATTTTTTTTTATATATTTTTTCATTATTAATTATTTTTAATGTTTCCTCTAAAGATAATATCATTAGAAAAAAATCTTATTAAGAAATTAATTGTAGCAAAGATTGTCTAGCTTTTAAGAAATTAACATTAATTTTTTATATAAGGGTCATATTATAGTTAAAATGTATAAGTAAATAAAATTATTCGGAATTAATTAAGATGGAAAATATTGGGGGCTTTGGGTTAGTAACTTTTGTTATATCGTTTGTATTGGGCATAATGTGCCTATACTACATAGCCAAAATACTATTTAATAAGCGTATAGTCATAAAAGTAATGGCTGATAGCTTAGGCGAAGCCTCAACAAGTCCATCCATAATAGCAATGGTTTGCTTGGTTCTTGTATTATTTTCAGCCAGCTTTTTTGCTGTTTGTTTAGGTATTTATGCCTTTACTCTAGGTATAACCAAATGATTAAATCATTGGTTGTTTTTGTGCAAGGCTAGTTCTCCGAGGAAAAATCTTAGGAGTCTTTTTTAGCTTTTTTATAATAACTAAACTTCTTTCTAAACCTGTATCGAGTAATTCAAATTTAATAACTTTAACTATTTCTCCATTTGTTAGCTTAATTATTCTCTCAGCTTCATTTAATTCATCATCAATATCAATTCTTTTCATACCAATAAAAAAGCCCCCTTCTTTAACAAAAGGCATACTAAGCTCAATTAAAGAGGCTAATTTTGAAACGGCACGACCAAATATGAGATCATATTGATCTCTAAATTTAAGATTATTAGTGGCATCTTCAGCTCTTAAATGAACAATTTCGATATTTTCTGATTTTAAAAAGTCATATTTTTCGATTGCTAATTTAGAGAAATGTTCAATAAAATCAAGTTTTTTCTTAACTGAATCAAGTAATGATATTTTCCATTGAGGATAAAAAAACCATAAAGGAAGTAAAGGGAAACCAGCACCTGTACCAATATCTATACACTTTAGTTCTCCATTTGCATAATCATCTGGTAAAAATTCAAAAGCTTTTTTACAACTCAA
Source organism: Candidatus Sericytochromatia bacterium (assembly GCA_014377055.1). GTDB lineage: Bacteria > Cyanobacteriota > Sericytochromatia > UBA7694 > JACMQJ01 > JACMQJ01. The sequence continues at coordinate 4,111 of JACMQJ010000196.1, read as the reverse complement.
AGAATCAAGCAGGTGTTTGTCAATAAACTCTTTTTCTTCGGTTATTCTGGTTAAATTTGTATGCGTATTCCAAGCAATTAACTCATCATAAAATAAGTCAAAAAAAGATAAATTATCTTCTTTAAACTCATATCCAAGTTTAGTTAATTGTTCTGAAAAGTATGATCTGTTAATCATCTTAAAATTTATTTTTCCTTATTTTATTTAAGAGAGGGTAGACGTAAAGCCTACCCCTACTTTTTTAATCTACTAAGCGATAGTTACATCTTTGTTAAGATAAACATCCTGAATAGCATTTAATATTTCTATTCCTTCTGTCATTGGTCTTTGAAAAGCTTTTCTACCAGAAATTAGACCCATGCCACCAGCTCTTTTGTTAATAACAGCTGTTTTAACTGCTTCCGCCATATCGGTTGCACCTGATGAAGCTCCACCTGAATTAATTAATCCAGCTCTACCCATATAACAATTTGCTACTTGGTATCTTGTAAGATCTATTGGATTATCTGTAGTCAATTTGCTATAGACAAGAGGACTTGTTTTACCAAATTTAATAGCATTATAACCACCATTATTTTCTGGTAATTTTTGTTTGATAATATCAGCTTGAATGGTTACACCAAGATGATTTGCCTGACCTGTTAAATCAGCTGACATATGATAATCAACACCATCTTTAACAAAAGCATTATTTCTAGTATAACACCATAAAATAGTGGCAAGACCATATTCATGAGCTAATTTAAATGCTTCACTTACTTCTTTGATTTGTCTTCTTGAGTTTTCTGAACCAAAATAGATAGTTGCACCAACTGCTACAGCTCCCATATTAACAGCTTGCTTAACTTCAGCAAACATAGTTTGATCATAAGTATTTGGATAACTCAAAAACTCATTATGGTTTAATTTAACAATTAATGGTATCTTGTGAGCGTATTTTCTAGCAATAATACCCAATCCACCAAGTGTAGAAGCAAAGGCATTACAACCACCTTCAATAGCTAATTTGACTATATTTTCAGGATCAAAGTATATCGGATTTGGGGCAAAAGAAGCTCCTGCTGAATGTTCTATACCTTGATCAACTGGTAGTATTGACAAGTAGCCTGTACCAGCTAATCTTCCAGTGTTAAAAAGGGCTTGAATGTTACGTAATACAGGTATTGAACGATCTGACGGAATAAATATTTTGTCGACAAAGTCAGAGCTTGGTAAGTGAAGTGTTTCGGCAAGTATTCCTTCACATTTATGATTTAATAATTTTTTTGCATCTGCTCCTAGATACTCTTCTATTTTTTCTATTCCTAAGCTCATTATATTGATATTCCTTTTACTTGAACTGTTATTTTTTTTATAATTTAAGACTTATTCAGGTTAGCATTTTTTCATAAAAAAGACAATCAAGTATAATAATATGAGTATCCGATATTAGTTAACTAATTAAAATAAAACTACAAATTATTCAAAGTATTGATGATATAATGAGTGAAGCATAATTTTAGACTAAAACAAAACAACTTAGGAACATCTCATGCCAATAGATGATAAAAATATTGAACCTCAAGCTATAGCAAATTATATAGTTTCAAGAAATATTCTTGACAAAAAAACAATTAATGATGCCTTAGAACTTTTTAATGATAGCAATATAAATTCTGGTTTTTGTTACTATTCTATTAATGGACAGGATTTAGAGCTAAAAGACGAAAAAGATAATTTACAAAAATCTTTAAATATGCCTTTTAAAAATAAATTTGATATTGAATCTAAAAATATATTAATATTAGACGAGAATAACTTTGAATATAAAAAAGTCGTCGGTCTTGATAAATTTAAAGGCTTATACAATTTTAATAAAATCAGTTTTTTAAAAACTAAAAAAAGCTCTTATTTAATTGAAAAATTATCTTATAACTTAATTGATTTGTATATACCCGAAAAATCTAATTATATTTTCATTAATGACGTCAGTGAAGATAAAATATACGTCTTACCAACAAACATTAGCAAAATATTAAAAGAAATAAAACTAAGTGGCAATAATATAATCTATTCGTCCAAGAATAAAAAGTTATATATTACAAACAATAAGTCCTCAGAAATAAATATTTTAAACCTAGAAAATTATAATGTAGAAAAATTTAAATTACCTTATGGTAATTTGTCAAAACTGGTATTAAGTAAAGATGACAAATTTTTGTATATTTTGGGTGAAAACAATCAACTTATTGTTGTTTCAACCAATGGCTTTAAATTAGTTAAAAAAATATTTATTAAAGATGGTTTTTCTAATAAGTCCTTTCTAAGTATCTCCCCTGACAAAAAAAATATTTGTATTAATAACCAAGAAAATAAACACGTTTATGTTATTTCAACTGAAAGTAATGAATTAATAAAAAAAATAAGTTTAATTGATTTAGATACGTCCGATAGTATTACTTTTAGAAGTAATTTAAGTATTACTGAGGTTAATAACAGCTTTTCTCAATTACTTATAGACAAAAAAATTATGCTTGAAAGTAATATGCAAAAAATTATCAATGATTTACAAGTAAAAGATAATAAAAAAGAATATAAAGCAACTGCTATTCTTGATCAGGATGTCTTTGAATTACAATCAGAAATAGAAAAGCAATTACAAGGTAAAGAAAAAGACTTAAATGAGCTTCTTGAAGTTAATAATCACGATATGAATAGACTTATGGGTGATACAGGTATAGATTGGCAGGGAAGAAAAATGTCTAAAGAGGACAAAGAGAGTCTAATAAATAAGATGGCTTCTGTAAACACAACCCCAGAAGTATCAAAAACTAATGGTGTATTTGTCCTTAGCTGGATGAATGATTTATTAGAACCTTAAGCTAGAGACTGTCACAAAAATAAGCTCTTTTGTCTAAAGTTAAAATGAGCTAAAACCTTAATATTTTTTATATTAGGTAGGTTATAATAAAATTAATATAAAATTTATTGATATTTCATTTAATATTTAATGCTTAAGATAAACTTAGATAAAACTCTCAAATTAGTGCAAATAATAGTTTTTTCACTAGTTATTGCCTACTTTGCATTAATGTTAGCTCAATATTTTTCGGGTATTTTGGCATTACTTATTTCAGCTGGTTTAATTGCATTTTTGTCTCATGAAATGATTACACCAATGGTTAAGAGAGGATTTTCTGTTAATGGAGCAATGGCAATAGTTTACGTGACAATTATTTCAGCTGTAATATTGGCAATTGTTCTTATGTTTCCTGTACTTTTTGAACAAGCAACACAATTGGCAAATAATTTACCTGATTCGATTAATAATTTACAAAAAACGGGTGAAAAATTATTAAAACCATTATCATCAATTGGTATTCACGTTAATTTAGAAAGTTTTAGTTCTAAAATAACTGACTATTTGCAAAAAATCTTATTAAGAGTCACTGAAAATTTTCCTGTAATGGTTTTAAATGGTTTTTCTATTTTCCTAGATTCAATTATAGCGATTGTTATTGCAATTTATTTAGTAAAAGATTTTGAGAGTATGTGGCGAGTATTCTTATCAAAAACAGGAAACCATGCCGTTAATTGGGAGTATATCAGGCAAGAACTAACCAAAAGTTTGAGAGGATTTGTTAAAGGTCAGCTTTTTAGTGGTTTGTACATGTTAGTTGCAACATCTACTGCTTATACATTAATAGGTCTAAAGTTTGGATTGGTAGCAGGTGTAATACTTGGTCTACTCGAAGTTATTCCATATTTTGGAGCATTTATTGGTATGGCTTTGGTATCAGCTCTAGCCTTAAGTCAAAGCTTTAATATGTTTATTATTGCCTTAGTTTTGACTGTAATAATCCAGCAAATAAAAGATAATATTTTGTTGCCAAAATGGTTAAATGAGTCAATTGGTATACATCCTCTTGGTGTTTTTATTTCTATTTTGATTGGTGGAAGAGTTGCTGGGTTTATGGGTATATTTCTTGCAATCCCATTAGCTGGTCTTGTACAGGCTCTGATTAGGGTTATATTTTCCTACGATAGTGATATTGCCAAGGATATTGATAACAAGGAGTTTATGGAAATAGAAAGTAATACGATTATAGAGTTAAAATAATAATTTGTAACT
>JACMQJ010000195.1 GCA_014377055.1 Candidatus Sericytochromatia bacterium | reverse complement strand
TAGAGGGTTAATAGATGCTTATTCTGAAAGTACTGAACAGGCAATAAATACATCTAATTTGAGCGTTCTTTTGGAATTTTGTAAATACAAAATAATAACGACCTATGATTATGTTGAGCAACTAAAATATAAACTAAAAAGCCTATTTGCTGAAATAAATGACATTCAATACAATGATAAAGTTGAACTAATAATACAGGTTGAAGAGTCTATTAGTCAAAACGTAATCAATTATTTAATTGAGTTGGAAAAGTCAGGTAAGTTAAATATAGTTGTCTAAAAGCCTATTTAATTTTAAGTTAACATTTTTTGATGATTGATTGTATAATATTTTTTGTAATCTAAATTAATTATGAGGCTTTAGATGAGTTTATCTGTTACAAATAATCAAAAGATTGAAATCATAAGTGATTTATCAACTTATTTACCCTATATTTTTGATGAAATATTATTTAATGTACAAGAAATATGTTTAAAATCAGAAGAAAACTTTAATAAACTTGAAAAAGAAATGCAAACCGAAATAGTTACAAATACTATTTTTGATTTAAATGATAGCTTATATCAAGACCTAGAGATAATTATCGAAATAAACAAATATATTAACCATAGAAAAGATAATGATACAATAAAACAATTTATTGAAGAGAATAGACTTATATCCAATCATCACTTTTTTAATTCTGATAAAATAACAAATAGAGTATTGGATGATAGTTTTAAATTAGAGCTTGAGACTTTTCACTCTTCTATAATGTCATTTTTTAATAAAATTATCCATGAACAATCAAAAATAAATTTTCAATTAAATAAATCTCGCTATTATCTTTCAAAGTTGTTCTTTATTGAAAAATTTAATCAGATAGAAAAATTAAAAATTGAGTTAGATAAAAACATACATGAACTTATTGAGTCTGAAAAATATCTATCTGAAATGTATGTAATTAGATCTCAAAATATTAAAGATATAGAACATGAGATTTTATTAATAAAAACTAATTATGAAAAGAATACATTAATATCTAAGGTTGACGAATTTACAGAAAATTTTTCTAATATTTTGACTGAACAAGAAATTTTAATCAATAGTGTAAAAGATTTTCAGCTCTTTCCTCTTGAAAATCTTTTGAATCTTACAAGCTTAATAAATCAAATTTCAGTTCTTTTGTTAGCCTATCCCTTAATTAATAATTTTATTACTTCTATTCGTTTAATTACACAATCATCTAATGAAACAAGTATACTAATAGATTTGCAAAAAAAATTAATTAGTAATTTTTTACAATTTTATGCCTATTCAGAAAAAATTTTTACTACTAAATTGGAAAATGTTAAAGATAAGAAAAAAGTTGCAAAGGAAAGATTTCTTGATCCGATCAAAGATAAATTTAATGTAAATGATTTTGTAATAACCACAAAATTATTTGATTTGATATTTTAAATATGGAAAAAGAAATAGTAGGAATTGAGCATTTTATAAAAAAAAGACAATATCTTATAGCAGAAAAAAATGCAAAAATATTACTAAAAAAGCTAAATCCAAAAAATAAAGAGCAATATGAAATATATGTAAAACTTATACTCTTAATTTCAGAGTCTTTAGAAAAAAGTATCAAAAATCTAAATGCCTTAGAAGAGCTAGAAAAAGCCTATATTTTGTTTCCATGGGAAGATAGAATACTTTATCAAATCTATAGTTTATGCTCAAAGCTCAAAAGAAGCTCAAGAGTAGAGTCATCACTTAAAGAGTTGATTAGCCTAAGGACTGATGATATTAGTTTTAGAATAGAGCTCGCTAAATTTTATGTTAATAAAAAAGAAAATATTCTAGCAATTATGGAAGTAAAAAAAATATTAGATCTTGGCATTTATGACTTAAGTATATATAGGTACTTAATCTCTCTTCTAAAAGAAAGTAATCAATATATTGAATTATTGAAAAATATCAAGCTTTTACAAAATTTAGATCCTGAAAATGCTTCATTAATAATCGAAGAATCTGGTTGTTTAGTTAGTTTGGGCGACCCAGAGCAAGCTTTAGAATTAATTAATGGTTTACTCGATTACAAATCAGAATCAAATCTAATAGATTTTGAGTATATTAATGCTATGATTACTTTTTTTGATGTTTATATAAAATTTGACTACAGGGAAAGATTAATCAAATTTTATATAAAAATACTAATCAAAGATTATAATACTTTTAATAAAGAGGTTAAGTCAATGATAGATAATTTGACAAATAATCTTAAATTAGAGCTATTATTTAATCTAGTATTAAAAAAACCTTATTTTGACATTAAAAAATTAAATATTAGTGAATATAACATTATAGAAAATATAATTTTAATAGAAAAATCAAAACAAGATTTGCTTATTACAGATTCAGAAATAAAAAATCTATTGGATTATTTAGAATTAGATAAGTTAATATCAAGGGAATTTATTTTTTATTGTACATCTTTTCTAAATTAATTTTCTATATTTTAAGGTTACTACTAACACCATAATACTCGTAGTTTTGTAGCTCAAGACATCCTCCACCTATCAAATCTTGGGTTTTTGATATATTTTTTTCGAGATAATTGCGATAATTTGTTATTGCATCTTTAGCCATAACAAATTCATAAATTAGGATATTATCTGACAAACCATCACGAATATCAGGAAATATTTTAGCAAATACTTCTGCATTATCAGGAGAAAATTCAGCAATCATAATTATTCCTAGTGGCTTATCTTGATCGTCAAGCTCAAAAGTTAATTTTGCTTTTTCAATAACTATGTTCTGATTATTAAGTGGAGTTATAAATCCTTTATTTAATTTTATTTCCATGGTCGAGTTGCTCATATCTAATTCCCTTTTAAAAAAAATTTATTTAGCTGATTCAGAACTATAAGATTTAGCATAAACAATTTCCATACCGCCATTAACAGTAATAGAAACACTTGGAATAGATGTTGGTATGACGGCTGTAGCATCAAATTTTGCGTTAAATCCTACCCTAAGGCTAAACTTAGATTCTTCACCAGGATTTGATTGTGCAAATTCAAAACCAAGCGTGGCTGAAAATGCAGCTTCTAGTTCTACAGGTATTGGCTTTTTTAGACGTTGCAAATCTTTAATTTTATCGTCGGCTGCTGATAATGGAGCTAACTTACCTATCAATGCTGCATCAGTTTTTGCCATGCTAATCATATCAGTTATCTTTTTTATTACTTGGCTATCAGTTAAATTGGCTAAACCTAAACCGCCGCTAGCTTGCCTTATCTGAGCTATAGCTCCACTTAAAACAGGTGCAGGTATGCTATCAAGATTACCTGATTTTAGAATATTTAAAAGTACAGAACCAGGAATTTTTAATTCAACAACAGTGCGTGTTTTAATTTGATCCATCGGTTTTCCATTTACATCTGATTTTTTAATGGTTGAAAATGATTTATCTGTGTATTCTATTGATCTCTGCCCTTTAATCTCTCCTTCCCAAGCTCCTAATTTAAATTGTCCTGTAATTGATTCATCCCTTACACACTGATTAGATGGAGAACTTCCTGCTTGACACGATGTATTGTATATACTGTCATGTTTTTCTAATATGACTTTTTTACCGAACTTGGAAATATCAGATTTTCCGAATTTAATACTATTTCCTAATTCTCCAGTTACACTACTAGCTTCATAACTATGATTTGTTACAATAGTATGAACTTTTTCACTAGCAATCTTAAGCTCTTCGTCAGTTCCTGAAACCTTAGCTGTAACCATTTCTTTTACTGCATTGACATATTCTCTTACTTCTTTTGTATCCGAGAAGCTAACACCAGCAAGAACAGCTTGATATTGAAGCCCAAACTCTGCCTCAAAAACATCACCTAAAGATAATTTACCTTGTACCTTTGCACTCCAGTCCAGATGTAATAAATAGCTTGGTCCCATACCGTAGGATTTTTCAGCTATTGCCTTAAGGTTAACATTTGCTTGAACATGATCATCTTTTGTTCCTATCCTAGCTCCTATACCTATATGTATTTCAACTTTTGAGCCATTTGCAGCACTTTCAAGTGAATCAATAGATTTAATTTGATCATCACTGGTTTCATTTTTCTTTTGTTCACTAGAAATATTCTTAACACGTTGAGATGCTTGTTCTGTCTGAGTTTTAATTTTACCTTTATTGTCAATATTTTGAGTGTTTTGACCTGTAAGAGTACCGTTAGCTGTAGTCCCAAAGCCAACAGCTCTTTTAGTACCTGTATTTTCGGTAAGATTTGCTGCCTCAATATTATTTACTAATATTTTACCATTCAAAGCTTCATTAGGTTTATCTATAATAGATAAGTTATTAGCTGACTTTTGTGTCTGATTTGCTAATGATTGAGCATGAGCTAAATCAAATTCATCCATATAAATTTTAACAACTTGATTAACATTATCATGTTTGAGACTTGGTAAAGATGACCTGATACTAGATTCAAGACTAGCTCTAGCTTTAGCTATTTCTATTTCTTTAGTTGCCTCTAGCTGATGTTGTTTTTCAGAATTAGAATCAGTAGGAGTACTAAAATCCATTTTATGTATTTTGTCAGAAAATTGGCTAAATTTTTCAGCATAAATTTTACTATTTTCTACACCAGCAGCTGAAAAAAGCTTAAACCCATTAGCATCAGGTGTGAAGCTTTTGCTTGAGAGATAAGATCCATCACCTTCTCTTTTTTCGCCTTGACGTAAGTGTTCACCATTACGAGCTAAGGTTTGGTATGAATCATATTGAACCATTAAACCTGGTAATGAAATGGCTGATCCATACTCCTTTTGGGTAGAAATTAATTTTGGATCGTTACAAAAGCTAACAACATCTGATATTTTTTGATGTAATTCATTAGATTTTTTTAAGACTCCTATGACCGCCTTAGACATTTCAGGGCTTAAATTATTTGGTTGTTCACTAATAAAACTATTCAGCTCAGACATCTGAGTATCTAGTTTTTGATTAATACTTACCAATTGATTGATTTGTATTTTATTAGTTTCTGTTGTTTCACCATTACCCATTTTTGCCATGATAGCATGTGCTTGTGCATTAGTTTTTAACATATTACTGGAACTAGCAAGAACTTTAGCTTGACCTTGTAAAAGAGTAATTTGTTTGTTAATTTCTAAATCACCTGGATTTTTTGATAATTCATTTTGTAATAATTTTATTTGATTATTTACATTACTAACTTGCTGGTCAAAGCTTGATACAGCTTTTATTAAGGTAGCTGCAGCCTTATTATGTAAATCAGGTTTTGTAATTGTATCGCTATTACTAATAGATATTCCCAATAGGCTTTTATATTTGGGAATATCAGACATTAACTTTTCACTGGTTAGGGATGTTTTATTGATATTTTCAATTACTGCTGGATCAAGTTTACTTTCAACAACACATATACCAGTACTTTTTGAAAAATTAACAAATTTAAAATCCGCTTTAAGATTATCTCCATCAAAGCACTTACTTTTTAGCTCTGTAATTAATTTTTCAACATCTGCTGATTTTAACTGAACAAGTTGACCATTAACATTTATAGCCTTAATTTTGCTAACATCTTGATTTAATATTTCATTTGCTATTTGTTTAGGATCGCCCGAAAGGTCAAGGACATTATCAGTTGTAGTCCCATCTTTCACAATACCTTTTGTACTAGCTAACTTTGTTGGAATATATGAATTATCTAATTTATTTCCAAGACCTGTAAGACTCATATATATCTCCTTATTCAATAACTAACTCACTAAGTACGGGGTATTCTATTAATTAAAACTCCGAATTATAACTTAGATATATTTTTAAAAATACTTTCTATAAAACACAAAAACTTAATACAACCATTAGAATTTTGTCATATTTTTTCTTGTTTGCTGAACCATATCTGAAAAATCGTCTCTAACTAATTTATTATTAACTGATTTTTTTGTCTTAATTACAAAAATTTCAGCTATTTTTGCAAAAAAATCAACCTTTTGCTTTTTTGACGGTTTAATTAATTCAGATAAAGATTTATCCGAGTGCTTTTTTAAAATCGAACTCAAATGTTTGCTCTTTATCTCTTGTTGCAATTGTTTCATCATATTTTTTGCATTATTATTATAAGGATCAATTTCTAACACTTTATTTAATAGTTTAATTGAATCTTCTAATTGGCTAAATTGAGAAGCTATGTAAGCTAAAGCTATATATGCCTTAGATGATTTGGAGTAGAGTTGAATAGCTTGAAAATATAAATCAATAGCATCAGAGATCAATGTAAAATCTTTCGTATCAGACGCTTTTTTTAAGATCTGACTTGCTAAATTACATTTTTCTTCTGATTTAATTATATTATCATTAGAAAAATTTTCAATTTTTGCTTTTATTGCCCTATTCAAATCAAACATTTTTTAATTTTATCTTTAAAATACTTCAAATACAATTATATCATTTAAAAAATGTCTATTAATAATTAATTCAGTTATAATATTTTTAATTAAAAAATAGAGCAAATTTTGCTTGAATAAAGATATTAGTTGGAGAAAAAATGTTACAAGCAGGAATTAAGTTAGAACAAATCTTAGAGATGATCAATGGTAAACTTCTTGCAAAAGGAAAAGAACATTTTATTAATATTTCTACCGATTCAAGAACAATCAAATCAGGTGAGCTTTTTATTCCTTTAGTTGGTGAAAATTTTAATGGACATAAATTTATAGATAATACCTTTTCTAATGGAGCTGAGGGAGTTATTGTCCAAAAAAATGAAAATTACAACTTAATTGAAAATAAAACATTTATTGAAGTTGATAATACACTTAAGGCATATCAGCAAATTGCAAATTTTGTCAGAAAAAAAATTAATCCTTTTGTTATAGGTATAACTGGCAGCTCAGGGAAAACTTCTACCAAAGAAATAGCTTATGCTTTTTTAAGTCAGTTTTTTGAAACCTATAAATCAGAAGCTAATTTTAATAATGAAATTGGTGTACCTCAAACATTATTGCAGCTTAGAGAAGAACATAAAATAGCAATAATTGAAATGGGAATGAGAGGAAAAGGACAAATAGAAGAATTGGCATTAATTGCAGAGCCAAATGTTGGTATTATAACAGGTATCGGTTCAGCACACATAGAGTTATTAGGCTCAAAAAAAGATATAGCTGAGGCTAAATGGGAATTAGCAAAATATATAGAAAATAATGACGGATATATCATAATTCCTGCTTATGATAAATATTTATTAGAAATGTCAAAGTCATTCAAAAATAGCGATAAATTAATAAGTGTTGATCTCAAAGAAAATGATAATTGTGTTTTGACCTCAGAAAAATCATGGATAAAAGATAACAAGCAATACTTTACTTATAAAGATAATCAAACAAATAAAACTTATGAAGCTTGCCTTTCGGTACATGGTCAACATCAAATATCTAATGCTTTATTAGTATTATCTTTAGCAAAAATTTTAAATATCTCTTATCCTGATTTTATTGATTTAAGCTTTGAAAATTTATCTGGAAGAAGTGAAATAATAAAAATAAAACAAGCAAATTTTATTAATGACGCCTATAATGCCAATCCTGAATCAATGAAGGCAAGTATAAAAACATTTATTGAATCTAGTGATAAAAAGAAAAAAATATTAGTAATTGGTGAAATGAAAGAGCTTGGCGAACATTCGTACCGTGAACATTACGAAGTAGGAGAATTTTGTTCTAATTTAGATTTTGACCAACTAATTTTAATTGGTCAAAATACACAAGCTATTAAAGATGGTTTAAAGAATAATCCAGAAAAAATATCAAAAACTATATTATTTGATAATAATCAACAAGCATCTGAATATCTAAAAAAATATCTTGATTCTGATATTGATATTTTACTAAAAGCATCAAGAGGTGCAAAATTAGAAGAAATAATCAGCTACTTGACTAACTAATATTTTTTAGCGATTAAATTTTTATAAGATACTTTTTAATGCCTTTATAGTTAATTCCAAAGCATCATCATTAGTGATACCTATATTAACTTTTTCACCTTCTAGCTTATTATATCTTTTAGAAAATTTGCAATTTCCATCTGGTGAATATGGGACAATTCTTGCATCATAAAACGGTATTTCTTCTCTAATTCTAACTACAGGATAGCCATATTCGCTACATTCAACTTTAAAATCAATAAATGCAACAGCATTTCTTTTGTTTCTTAGAATTGATATATTTTGATCTTTAGTTCTAACATTATGAAGAATATCATGCTTCAATAGCTCATTTGCTATATATTGATGAATAACACTAACATTAGTAGAATTTTCTTTTACAAAATCTTTGATTATTGGTTTATTTAATTTTTCTTTATTATCCATCATATTATTTCCTTTTTAAAATAAATTTATATGTATTTAGGGAATAGAGTTTTTACTATTCCCCTAAACACATATAAATGACTGTTATGCTTTCATGAAATAGTCAGTATAATTATACAATAATCGGTCAAGCTCCCAACCATTAATACCTGCATCTTTTGCCACGTTAAGATAAAAATTCTCATGTTGATGGTAATTATCAAAATTATAACCAAGAGATTGAGTAACCTTTTTTATACGATCATCTATAGCTATATTATTATGAAAATCAGGATGATAAACATCGAGCCAGATGTTCCTTGCATACTTTTCTCCAATACCTGAGAATGTTTTCATAAAATCAATCTTAGCTTGCGTACCATTTTGTGATAAAGCTTTTTTCTTTGCTTCTTCCAACCCACCCATAGCAACAATTTTATCAAAATTTACTTTCAGCCATTGAGCTTTTTGGCTTGGCATTCTTACATCAGCACGTCTTAATATAGAATCAAAACGTGATAGTCTACTTTCAGGTGATAAATCTTTAACAGCATCAAAAGTAACAAGATTATAGTTACTTTTGTTTAGAATTAACCCCGCATGACCACGAGAATTTCCCATAGTGGAAAAGCTTTGGAGTATATAATGCCAGATAAAATCTTTTCTTTCAAGACCAATAAATTCAGCTTTTAACTCATTAAGCCTTTTAGTCATATAGTCAGGTAAATTTTTTAATGATGAGATTAATTTTTCTCTTTTTTGTTCTTTATTCACAGTTTTTTCCTTTATAGAATAATAAAATTATCAGCAAAACCAAAACATGAAGTAAATTCATGAATGTTATTTATACACACATTTTTTTCTTGGACAGTTTCCAAGAATTGTTTTTCACCAGAAATTAAAAGATTAATAGGCTTAAAAGCTCTTGATTTTCCTGAATTGTTTTGATTTAGGTTACGCAATTTTTCTAACGAACCAATAAATTCAAAAGTTTTTAATCTCTCTAATTGATAAGAATCATCAGCTATTTTTTCAGATATTTCATTAACAATTAACTCTAATGCCTTAGCTGCCTCCATCTCGTAAGTTTGTTCATTCCATTTAAAGCTTAATTCAGAGCTTTTCTTTTTCAAAATTGATGGTTTAAGATTTGGTATATTTAAGTAACAGCTTCTATGATAAAGTAAAGATTCTGGATCGTTACAGCAGTAACTATCATCAAAATTTTTAATTTGCTTACTACAATAACAACATTCTGGCTTATGATGAAATAGGGATTTATGTTTTTCTAGTTTTTTAAAATAGAATTGAGGATTAGTCACTATATCCTGTAAAGCATCTTTCCATATTTCTATTCGTTCATTTATTTTATGGTCTGTACTACGATTTATTGAATCAATAAAAATATCATTAAAAGATGATATATCAAGAAATTCCTGATATATTATTTCTACTTTATCTTCAATATCAATAATCTGATAATCCATAAACCCAAGCATCTGAATATCAAATACAGCTTTATTAAACCCAATAAAATCAGCTTCTGTTTTACTTACTTTAAACCTTCTAAAAGACTTATTACCAAAAATTAGGTCAGCGAGATCACAACACTTTTTAAAAAGGAAGTCAAGCTCTTCATTTGTCTTTGAATAACTATCCTGTAAGTCTTCTTTAAGTGTTTGATTTTCTCTTTCACGTTTGATTCTCATATAAAAATTTAATTGATCTTTTTTAGGTGAAATATATTTACCAGTTTCACAAAAAGATTCAAATAATGTAAAAAGTCTTAGAATCATTTCTACATCAAGCATCCTATTTTTACTTGGCTCACCAGCTACAGGTTCTTTAAACTGTGCAAATGATGAAAGTATTTCACGATAAGGCTTATATTTATTTAGAGAAAGAATAAAATTGTTGAAATTACCATGATACATACAGTTTCTTAACTCTTGATGACTTAAAGAAACTGAGCCACGATTAAGACGTTCAAAAATTTCAAACTGAATTTCTGGATGGGTTGTTCTACCAATAATTAGAGTTGTAATTTCTCTGTTTAAAAATAAATTTCCGATAGGTGAAGGTAGTTTATTAAAACTCATTCTTTCAATATCAGATAACTTAAGACCTGAAGAAAGCTTTAATTTATCATCAAAGAAGCTTAATAGAGTAGAAAGTCTTTGAACTCCGTCAATTACTTCATATTTTATTTCGCCTGTTTCTTCATCATATTTTTCCAAAAAGAAAATAGGTGGTACAGGTATATTCATAAAAATGCTTTCAATAAAGCGACTTTGGACAGTATTATCCCAAACAAAGGCTCTTTGATATTCAGGAATAAAAATCTCACCTTTTTTAAATTCACTTATTAAGTCTTTAATTTTTCTGTTTACCTGAGTTTGTGAAACTCTTACATTTTTGATCTGAGAAAGTAAATTATCAATGCTCATTGGTTAAGCCTCCTTTAGGCGTAAAATTTTCTTAAATCGTTTTTGCTTAAACGTTTTGTATATGAAATAATATTTTTGCTCTTAAACGTTGTGATTATGTATTCATCTTTTGAAACTATCACACATAGACCATTTAGCTTTTCAGAAAGCCCCCACTGGCTCAAAACTTTTCTTGAAATTACGTGATGCTTTGCTCCAGTCTTATGGATTACATCTCCATAAGATAGGCAGATTTCTATTTCCTGCCAAGAAATTTTTCTTTTAGACATTCTTTTTATAGAATGGTTTGTGAAATTTAATTGACTCATATTTGTCCTTTCATGATTAATAGATATTTTTAAAGGCATGACAAAGATAACCAATATAATAAAATATCAAAAGAATAATTATTTTTGATTTTATGTATTAGCTCTCTTAAAACTAATTTTGGATAATTTGATTTAATTACAATAATTTTGGATAATAGCTAAAGCAAATCTTGTATAAAAAAACTAAAAAGATAAGATTTACCTTAAAAAGTTTTAAGGTAAATACTTTTACTATATATCCAATATATTTTAAATTACTAAATTTTTAATTTAATGAGGTTACTTTAATAAAATCTTGTGACTTTAATGGTAAAAGAGTATGTAACTGAGATTTATTAGTTACTTTTGTAGCTTTCAAAGGTTTTTTCTTTCTTCTATTATGAGCTACCTCTAAAATTTTTATATAATTAGTGATTTCATTTTCATTTTCTAGTCTTATATCAATAACTTCATCTTTCCATCTCCCGATTTTATACTCCCTAGATGATTGGCAATAAAGTCCTGAAAACTTAATTAACTCACTATCAGTTTTATAAAGTCTTGCATTAATCGTTACTCCTCCAAACTCAGTAGTTAAATATGCAAAAACTTTACTGTCAGGAGCTTGTATAGATTTATTGTCATCTTTTCTCGAACCTAGTTCCCATTCAGGGTGAACAATACCAATAGTATCAATTAGTTTTTTACGTAAACTCATAAAATTACCTCCTTAGAAGTTTTTTAATCTCTTGATCTAATTAAACCATTT
>JACMQJ010000005.1 GCA_014377055.1 Candidatus Sericytochromatia bacterium | reverse complement strand
TCAAGTAAAATATCTATATTTGCAACTTCACCAAATAATTTTTTGAATCCAAAATCAGTGAATGGGTTTATATATCTACTCATTAGTTTTATTCCTAATTAACTTTAATATCTACATTTTAACACTATTTATAAATTTTAAGCTCTTCACAGTTTCTTCACAAAAGTACATCTAAATAGTATTGTGAAGATTCGTTATTTATTATATGGTTATCAATAATGTTATTGGTTTAGGTTTATATATTAGTTTAAAGAAAATTTAAGTTTTTTTGTTCTTTTCGGTTCTTTTTCGTTCTTTTTGTGATATGTGTTTTTAAATTTATTCTTATATAATAGGTAATAAAATGTTGAACAAATATGCTTCTAAGTCCTTACTTATCTTATCACTTGTACTTCTTACGTCATGTGGTAATGTTATTAATTCTAAGCCTGATATAGCCACTAAAGATCATTCTGTTAATGAGATGTTTATACTAGATATAGATGGACTTACACCATATAATAAATCACAAAATGCTTTCAAGATAAAATGGAATCTTTCTGATTATGATGATCATGACAAAAATAATCATGATGAACATGAACAAGTAGAAGATGAAAAAAGCAAAAAAATTTACAACAAGATCAAAGAGTTAAAAGAAAACTTTCCTGAGTTAATAAAGATAGATGATGTTATTCTGACCGATACAAATAAAAGTATTTTAGGAATTAACTCATCTGATTCAATAAAAGCGGATTATTCTATTGGTAAAGATATTTTTTTGGAATTAAAAGGAAAATTTAAGATATTTCCTCTTTTGAGTTTAGATGTTTTTAACTTTAAATATGAAGATGGTCTAGTTGCACAAAGCTTTGTTGGTTATCTGCCTTTAGGTCCTGTAGTTATAGATAATTCTATTTTATGTACTGTTATTTCTGTTTCACCAACATCAGTTAAATTAAAGATAAATACTACTGCTATTCCCGTTTAAACAAACTACACATAAATCTATAATATACAGTTATTTCAGCAAAATATTGTATTTAATTTTTAAGAGAATAGCAGTAATATTTGGAAATTTGGACTACTTACATGATCTTTATACATCACATTTAGAAAGAATCAATATCAATGATGAATCAACACAAACTGTTCTTGCAACTAATTTATGTTCTATTGGTGGTTTAAAACTATCTCATGATAAGAAAAACTTAGTATACGATGTTCATATAGGAAGTTTTATATTTGAGTCTGATTTATTAAGTTACAATATATCAAGCAATTCTCAAACAAATATTTTATCAAATTATGATCAAAACATACAACCAGCATATTCACCTGATGATAATAAAATAATATACCTTGTTATAAGTCGTAACCGACCTTCTACATTTAAGATTAGTACATTATCTTTAGTATACACTCATCTATCCATATTAGATTTAGGTACAAAATCAATTAATAATTTTACTAATTCTCCTTTAACAACTTATGATTCATAACCAGATTGGGGAATTAAATAAAGTCTAAAACCAAAAAAGCTTTCTAATATTAGAGAGCTTTTTTGGTTTGTTAGGATAATATTTTTTACGTTTATCGCTTTTTATCTTTAAAACTATTTATTTATGTTCTAAAATTAGATGTTGGCAAATATACAAGTATGGAGACTTAGATGCGAGAAGGATTAACTTTTGATGATGTGTTATTACAGCCTAGATTTTCTAGTATTATTTCTAGGAAAGAGGTAAATACCAAAACAAGGCTCACAAAAAATATAACAATCAATGTACCTATTGTTAGTGCCAATATGGATACTGTCACAGAGTCAGGGATGGCAATCTGTATGGCTGAATTGGGTGGAATGGGTATCATACACCGTTTTTTAACAGTCGAACAACAAATTAACGAAGTTATAAAAGTAAAAAGAGCCCATAATTTTATTATTCATGATCCATATACTATTGATATTAGCCAAAATATTGGTGACGTAAAACTATCAATGAGAAATAAAGGTATTCACAGTTTATTGGTTGTTGATTCACAAAAAAGATTAAAGGGTATTGTCACTACAAGAGATTTACTTTTTGAAGATGACGATAATGTAGCACTAGAAACAATCATGACATCACTCGAAAAACTAATTTGTAAAAAGGTAAATCATTATTCAGAAGTTGATTTTGAAGATGCAAAAAAAATATTAAAAACAAATAAATTAGAAAAACTTCCTCTAATTGACGAGCAAGGTATGATTAAAGGCTTAATTACAGTAAAAGATATTGAAAAAAGACTCGAATTTCCTAATGCAGTTAAAGATAATAATGGACGTTTAATGGTTGGAGCTGCAATCGGTGTCAAAAATGATTATCTCGAAAGAACTGCCGAGCTTGTTAGAGTTGGCGTTGACGTTCTAGTTATAGATATAGCTCATGGTCATTCACAAAGTCTTTTGGATACTTTATACAAAATAAAATCAGAATTTCCTCATGTTGATGTAATTGCAGGTAATGTTGCAACGAAGCATGGCACATTAGACTTAATTAGTGCTGGTGCTGATGCCATAAAATGTGGTGTAGGCCCTGGTGGAACATGTATTACAAGACTGGTAACTGGCTCTGGAGTTCCACAACTTACAGCTATTATGGATTGTTGTGAAACTGCAACTTATAAGGATATTCCTGTTATAGCTGATGGTGGTATCAAATATTCAGGTGATATAGTAAAAGCGTTAGCAGCAGGAGCTAGTAGTGTTATGCTTGGTAGCCTTTTTGCAGGATGTGAAGAAAGCCCAGGACATACCAGAATAAAAGATGGTCAAAAGTTCAAAGTTTATAGAGGGATGGCATCTTATGATGCAGCTGCTAGTAGAACTAATACAGAAAAAGGTTATGAAATAAATATGACTGACTATGTTCCAGAAGGTGTTGAAACTACAATACCATACAAAGGAAAAGTAAAAGAAGTTATGGATCAATTAGTTGGTGGAATTAGATCAGGTATGAGTTATCTAGGTGTTAATGAAATTGAGGATATGACAAAAAATGCTGATTTCATCAAAATGACAGCGGCAGGATGGCATGAAAGTAAGCCACACGCTCAGAAGTAAGAAACTCACCCTAGCCCTCTCTTTGAAAAGAGAGGGGATAAGAAATCCATCCTAACCTTCTAATCCATCAATCCCCCCAACCCCCCTTTGCAAAGTGGGGCTAAGAAAAGGAAGGAATAATAGAAAAGGAGGGGACAAGATAAAAAGTACATATAATAGGAGTTATCGTTAAATAATGTTTTTTTCATTAAAAAATAAAGTATCACTAAGTTCTTTGATTGTTTTTTCATTATTATCATTTTCAAATAATAGTTTTGCAGCAAAAAAAACAGTTGATATAAAAAAAGATAAAACTAAGATCTCAAAACAGATAAAAAATACATTACCGCTAAAATATATGATGCCTCCGAAGGAGATAGCAGATCTAGTTGATGCACCTTTAACCCCTATAGTAAGTGTTTCACCAGATAAAAAGCTCATGTTAATGATGAATAGACCAAGTCTTCCATCAATTAGTGATTTTGTAAAACCTGAGTTTGGGCTTGCTGGTGTAAGAATCAATCCAAAAACAGGTGGAACGAGCAAAGAACAATCATACAATGGTTTAAAAATAAAAAAAGTAGGAGTTGGTAAAGAAATTAAAATATCTGGACTACCAAAAAATCCTCGTATTAATTTTGTTGATTGGTCTGCTGATAGTAAATATATTGCTTTTGTTAATACAACTGAATCATCATTAGAAATGTGGATAGTTAATACCGAAAAACATGATGCTAGAAAACTATCAGATCTAAGATTAAATGCAACCAATGGTAAACCTTTTGTATGGTTATCAGATAATAAAACTTTAATTTGTACTGTTACTCCAGGTGATATTGGTAATGAACCAGAAAAGCCAAGAGTTCCTTTTGGACCTGTAGTTCAAGAAAGTATTGGTAGAAAAGCACCTTCAAGAACATATCAGGATTTATTAACCAATCCTTATGATGAAAATCTTTTTGATCATTATTTTACTTCTAAGCTTGTTAGTATTAATCTTGATGGTAAAGTTACAAGATTATCGGATGCTAAAATTATATCTGATTTTAAGCCTTCTCCTGATGGAAAATATATTCTTGTTGAAAAAATACATAAACCATATTCTTATCTTGTTCCTATTTATAGATTCCCTAGAAAAATAGAAGTTTTAGATATAAATGGTAATTTAGTAAAAAATATGGCTGATTTACCACTTGCAGAAGAGGTTTCAACATCATTTGGAGCAGTAGAAGAAGGACGTAGAGAGTTTGGTTGGCGTGCTGATAAACCTGCTACATTATATTGGGTAGAAGCTCAAGATAAAGGAGATCCTAATGTTAAAGCAAAAATACGAGATATAGTTTATACATTACCTTCACCATTTAAAGCAAAACCGATTAGCTTAATATCGCTAAGCTCTAGGTTCAAAGATGTTGTTTGGGGTAGTAATAAGTTGGCAATGATTAGTGAATATTGGTGGAAAACTCGTAACGAAAAAACATGGATCACTCCACCTGATTTCCCTCAATTTAAAGCAAAATTATTATTCGATAGATCGTCAGAAGATGCTTATAACGATCCTGGTAATCCTGTAATGAAACAAACAAGTTATGGTACTAATGTTTTGGATATTTCAGAAAAAGACCAATCAATTTACTTAACAGGGAAAGGAGCATCAATCGAAGGAGATAGACCATTCTTAGACAAACTAAACCTAAAAAATCTTGAGGCTACAAGATTATGGCGATCTACTGCACCTTATTATGAAAATATGATCAAAATACTTGATCAAGACAGTATGACACTTTTAACTAAAATAGAATCAGTTAATAAGCAACCAAATTATTATATTAGGAGCTTAAGTAAAAAAACTATCAATCAAATAACTGATTTTCCACATCCTACACCTCAGTTAGCTAAAATAAAAAAGCAATTAATTAGTTATAAAAGAGATGATGGTGTTACTCTTAATGCCACATTATATACACCTGAAGGATATACACCTGAAAAAGATGGAAGATTACCTGTTTTTATGTGGGCATATCCAAGAGAATTTAAAGATGCAGCTGCTGCAGGTCAAGTTAGTGGTTCACCTTACGAGTTTATTAGAATATTTTGGGGGTCACCATTATTTTGGGTGACACATGGTTATGCAATCTTAGATGGTCCAGCTATGCCTATAATTGGTGAAGGTGACAAAGAGCCAAATGATACTTATGTTAAACAATTAGTAGCTAGTGCCAAGGCAGCTGTTGATGAAGTCGTCAGAATGGGTGTTGGCGATAAGGATAGAATTGCCGTAGGTGGGCATTCTTATGGAGCATTTATGACAGCTAATTTATTGGCTCATTCTAGGCTTTTTAAAGCTGGTATTGCTCGTAGTGGAGCTTACAATAGAACACTTACGCCATTTGGTTTTCAATCAGAAGAAAGAAATTTTTGGAAAGCACCAAACGTTTATTCAGCCATGTCACCTTTTAATAACGCTGATAAAATAAAAGATCCATTACTTTTAATACATGGAATAGCTGATGATAATCCAGGTACTTTTCCTTTACAGAGTGAAAGATTATACAATGCTATCAAAGGATTAGGTGGAAAATCAAGATTGGTCATGTTACCTAATGAAGCACATCATTATCAAGCACGTGAATCAGTTATGCACATGCTCTGGGAGATGACAGAATGGCTAGATAAATATGTTAAGAATCCTGAAAAACCTGTTGATAAAACCAAAAAATAGGTACTTGTTAAAAAAGAGGACGTTTAGTTAGACGTACCTACACGAACACTTAATTTCAAAGCTTTTTTTCTTGTCCCCTTCTTTTCTTGTTCCTTCCTTTTCTCTTATTCCTTCCTTTTTCTTAGCCCCACTTTGCAAAGGGGGGTTGGGGGGATTGATGGATTAGAAGGTTAGGATGGATTAGGAGTTGACACCCCCAATAAAAGAAAGGTAAGGAGAATAACAACCTATAGCATTTATTCTTTTAGAAGATTTCTAAATTCCTTAGTAAATTTTTCTACTTTAGGTGTGATTACAGATTCACAATAAGGTTGTTCTGTATGTTTATTATAATAATCTTTATGGTATGCTTCAGCTTTATAAAAATTGGTATAGACATTAATCTCTGTAACAATTGGATCAGTTCCCCAATGCCCTGATTTTGCTTCTGCTATCTTGGATTTTTCAGCGATTTCTCTTTGTTTTTTATTATGATAAAAAATTGCTGATCTGTATTGAGTTCCATCGTCATTGCCTTGTCTGTTTAGAGTAGTTGGGTTATGTACTTTCCAAAATACTTGGAGTATTTTTTGATAAGATATTTTATCTGGATCAAATGTTACTTGTATTGTTTCAGCATGACCTGTTTTTCCAGTACAAACCTCATCATAACTTGGATTTTTGACAAATCCGCCTGCAAAACCTGATTGTACTGAGCTAACACCTTTTAATCTTTGGAACATAGTTTCCATAGACCAAAAGCAGCCACCACTTAAAGTTGCTATTTCTTTTTTACTTTGTGCAAATACATTAAAAGTTAAAATAATAATAAATATTAAAGATATGCCTGTAATATTTAGCGATTTTTTGAATCGTTTTTTCGTCATTAATTTTAAACCTTAAAAATTAAAATAATAATCTTAATTATATTGAACTTTTTTCATTTAAAAACTTTGGTGATCAGTTTTGTAATAAAAGATGTATTAAGCTTTTGCTTAAGGATTTTAGTCATTTGATCGTCAGGAACAATTTTTTCTAGGGAGTCAAGGATTTCTTTAGCTTTTTTTAAAGCTCCTTTTTCATAAAAAAACAAACAGGTTATTCCAGAAAAACTAATAAATTCTGAAATATGAAATTTTTTTCTTTGAGGATAGAGTGTTCTCAGATCAAATTTATTAGAAAAAATATGTTCTATTTTATCTAAATCACCTTTTAATAGACATACGTGAGCGTAATTAACTTTAGCGAATAAATAATCTGGAAAGTTTTTATAGCTATCTAAAGCAACATTTTCAGCTTTGTCACTTTCATTATTCATATTATAAGCGGCATATAATAAATTAGAAAGAACAGGTATATTATATTTTTCAACAAGCTCAGTTAATCCTGGTATGACATGTTCTGGATCTTTATTAATCATTTGCGATAATTGATTTAATTGTTCAATCATCTTGGCAGGCATATCCCTTAAACTGGGATCATTATATTTGCCAAAAGTAATATCCAGTTCTTGCTCAATCATAGTACTTTCGGACATTATTAAGTAGACCTTTCTAAATATATTTAAAATTATATTAGCTTATAAATTATATCTACATAAAGGTTATAACTGTGAGGTATATGATTTATTTTATTCATTTATTTTGATAAGTTATTATTAAAATCTACTTTTCTTATTAACAAAAGTAGGTTTTAATAATACTTAGACTTTTCTTTGAAAATATTTTAAAGTTTAAAAATTTGAGTGACAAGAATAAAAAAGACTCTTCGTACCTCAGAATGACACTTATTGTCATTCTGAATGAAACGTAGTTTAATAAAGAATCTAAAGCTTAATGCTAAATAGATTAAAGGTTATAATGAAGTTAATTTATCGCTTAAATTTTTATAGGAAGAAATATTTTAAAGATAAAAAGGTCAGATTATTTATTTAATATAGGTTGCATTTATGAAAAGCAAATATACTCTTTTAAAAGATATTTTTAACGATCCAGATTCATTTTATGATAAAAAAGTTATTTTGAGCGGTTGGGTTAAAACTAATAGACTATCAAAAACATTTGGCTTTATAGAGCTAAATGACGGTACTTCATTTAAAAGTATTCAGGTTGTATATGATGATTTACTAACTAATTTTGTCGATATATCAAAAATAACCATTGGATCTGCTTTAGAAATAGATGGAAATATTGTTAAATCCGAAGGTGATAAACAATCATTTGAAATAAAAGCGAGTGATATAAAAATTATTGGTCTTTCATCAAATGAGAATCCTATACAAAAGAAAAGACATACATTTGAATATTTAAGGACAATACCTCATCTAAGGGTTAGAACTAATACTTTTTTAGCTGTTTTTAGAATAAGATCATTAATTGCACAATCTATTCATAATTTTTTTCAAAATAATAGCTTTGTTTATGTTCATACTCCAATCATCACTTCAACTGATGCAGAAGGTGCAGGTGAAATGTTTAGAGTATCCACAATGGATTTAAATAGATTACCAAAAGATAAAAAAGGCGATATTGATTATTCTCAAGAGTTATTTGGTAAAAGTACTTTTTTGACTGTTAGTGGTCAATTAACCGTTGAGCCTTTTTGTACTGCTTTTAGAAATGTTTATACATTTGGGCCAACTTTTAGAGCTGAAAACTCTAATACATCAAGACATGCAAGTGAGTTTTGGATGATAGAGCCAGAAATGGCATTTGCTGATCTTGAACAAAATATGGATGTAGCTGAAGAAATGCTCAAATATATTATTTCTGAAATTCTTAGCAAAGGTAAAGATGAAATAGAATTTTTTAATAAATTAATTGATACAGAATTACTTGCAAGATTACAAAACGTTTTAAATTCTGAGTTTGCTAGAATTACTTATACAGAGGCTGTTGATTTATTATTAAAAGCTGATGTTACTTTTGAATATCCTGTTTCATGGGGTGAAAATTTGCAAAGTGAGCATGAAAGATATTTATCTGAAGAAGTGTTTAAAAGACCTGTTTTTGTTACTGATTATCCAAAAGAAATAAAAGCTTTTTATATGAAACTTAATGATGACAATAAAACAGTTAGAGCGATGGATTTACTTGTTCCTGGAATAGGTGAAATAATTGGTGGAAGTCAAAGAGAGGAAAATGAAGAAACTCTCTTAGCAAAAATAAGAGAAAATAATATCAGTGAAGAAGAATACAGTTGGTATCTTGATACAAGAAGATTTGGGACATTTCCACATGCAGGATTTGGTTTAGGATTTGAGCGTGCTGTGATGTATTTAACTGGAATGAAAAATATTAGAGATGTTATACCATATCCAAGAACACCTAATAATGCTGTTATTTAACCCAATTAAATAATGTTAATTTGTCTTCATTTGTATACTTCGTGGCTAAAATATCATTTTTTGACACAAATTTTACGAATTAAGACAAATTAACATATAATGTATCATCTTAAAAAGTAACTCATAATCAAGGTGTCAAATTGTTTATTTTCGTTTTCTTTAAAATAAATTTTTAGCTTATTCTTATAAATAACCCTTAGTCAAAACCAGTTCACCTTTAATATCTCTTTTATTCGATTAATTCATAAAATTTGTGTCAAAAAATAAATATTTAGCTATGAATCAGGTAAATTAAGATGGGTAACCATTTTTAAAAATTTAAGGTATTGGCTGGAAGTGAAATATTGCCTTGCAAACCACCACTATGTATTATCAATATTTTACTGTTTTTAGGAAAATAATCCTTTTTCAAAAGATCATAAAAAGCATATAAAAGTTTTGCTGTATAAACAAAATCTGTTGGTATATTGTTTTTTTCAAAAAAATAATTCATAAAATTTATAAGTTCAGGATTTTTTTTTGCATAACCACCAAAATGATAATCATAAAATATTTTACAAGAATCTTTCTTTTCTTCTTTTATGAACAAACTGTATTGATCTAATAAATCCACCATACCTTTTAGAGCTGGAATACCTATTATTTGTTGTTCTTTTTCTGATGAATTAACCACACCTATATACATAGTTCCCGTACCAATAGAACACATAATATGAGAATATTTTTTATAGTTAACTAAGGATAAAATTTCTTCTGTACCCTTCCTACCTTCGGCACTTGCACCACCTTCAGGAATTAAATAAAAATCTCCATATATATCAACTAAAGATTTATAATAATTTTCAGAACTTCTATTTTTAAAATCTTCTCTACTAATAAAATTAAGTTGCATTGCATTTTCTTTTGCTGATTTTAAAGTGTGAGATAACTCTCTAGGCTCTTCACCTCTTATAATACCAATTGATTTTAGTCCTAACTCATTTGCTAATGTAGCGACAGCAATTATATGATTAGAATAAGCACCACCAAAAGTTAAAATAGTATTGCATTTTTGTTCTAAAGCAGATTCAATATTATATTTTAGTTTGAACCACTTGTTACCAGAGATAATAGGATGGATTTTATCTATTCTAAGAATATCGGCTTGACAACTTTTCTCATTAAACTCTCTTAAATCTAATGATTGTGTGATTGCTTCTAATAAATTTATTCTTAGAGTTTTTATTTCATTCATATTTTTTGTTTTGGAGATTCAAGATTATACAGGAGTTTAAAAAGTATATTATTTGTTAAACATATATCCTGAAATTGTAATCATACAAGCCATAATAGCCACTAAATAAAATCTAAAACTTACTTTAGTTTCTTTCCAACCTTTTTTTTCAAAATGATGATGTAATGGACTCATCAAAAATATCCTTTTTTTTGTCCTTTTATAGTATAAAACTTGGATTATAACTGATAGAGTTTCTATAACAAAAATAAAACCTGCTAATGGTAACCATAATTCATTATTACCAACAATCGCTACTGATGAAACCAAACCACCTAATGCCAATGATCCAGTATCGCCCATAAATATTGAGGCTGGATAGCTATTGAACCACAAAAAAGCAAGACATGTTCCTATACCTAATAATGACATGGTTAAACCTGCTGACTCCATCAAACCACCAGAATAACTTAACATAATGACAAAAGGAATTAAACTTATGGCTGTAGTTCCTGCAGCTAGTCCATCAAGACCGTCAGTTAGATTGACAGCATTAGATGTAGCAGTCATTACTAGTGCAACAAGAGGTATAAAAAATAAACCTATATTTAGAGAAAAAGAGGTAAAAGGAATATTTAATAAGGGTTGATGACCTGAATATAATAAGTAAAGAGCAAATAATGATGATACTACAACTTGACCAAATAATTTTAATTTTGGCTTTAATCCATCATTTTTTCCTCTAAGAACAATTAACATGTCGTCAGTAAAACCAATCATAAAAAATCCAAATACTGTAGAGACTAAAGCTATTGAATCAAGAGAAAATTGACTTAAAACTAAAGTTAAAATAAATATAGGTAATAAAATTGCTATACCACCCATTGTAGTTGTCCCTTGTTTTATTTTATGTTCAGATGGTCCTTCAAGTCTTAAAATCTGTTTTGCCTTAAATTTCCTTAAAACACGAATAGTGTAAGGACATAAAAATAAAGTTGAGATAATACCCAATAAAATATATATCTGAAAGGTAAAAAGTTTGCTATACATACACTTGTGACTTCTATTACAAAATATTAGTTAATAATGTCCTAAATAAAACCATTGTATATTAATGTTAAGAAAGATGAAACTAACCAAAAATTTACCCAATGTTCTTTAAAACTTAATATTACACATAGTATAATTTATTTAGTATAAAAAAAAGCTTTATTTTTGATCAAATAATCAATAAGAAAGTTAAATAATAGAACTAGTTAATTTAATAAATTAAAAATAAAAATATATATTTTAGATATGGAGTATATTTAAGTGAGTAATGTACAGCTTTTGGGAAGAGAACAGAAAATACAAGACTCTGAAACAGGTTTTAGCTCAGTTGGACAAATATTAAAGTACTATAGAGAAAAAAAAGGGCTAACTTTAGAAGAAATAGAGCAAAAAACTCACATAAAATCAAGGTATCTTTATAATCTTGAAGAAAGTATCAATGATGATATGCCCGTTGCTGTTTATGTTTATAGTTATATCAAACAATATGCAAAATTACTTGGACTTGATGGTTCTGAGCTTGTAAAATTATATCAAAAACAATTGGGGCTCATCGAAAATAGCTTGCCTTATGGATCAGATAATAGTATAAATCATGAGAAGATTGAAAATGATAGTATTTATTTACAAAATAAGATTTTGAATAAACAAAATATTAGTAATAAAGAGAATGGGAAAAACTCAATGGACTTTGATATACTTTACGATAATATGATTCCGTCAAATATTACAGACGAATTAAAATCATTCCCTCCTGCTAATATTCAGCCTAAAAATGAGGATAATATGAATACAAATACAATAAATAATTCTCAACCTGTAACCAATACAAGTATCGTTGAACCTAGTGTCCAGGATGCAGAAGAATTAAACCCTATAATTACTCAAGAAATTGTGAGTGCAACTGCTCAGGCCGAAAGAATATTATTAAATGCTAGGCGTGAAGCAGATAAAATAATTAAAGATGCTAGAGAGCAAGCAAGAGAATTTAAACAAGGTGCAGAAAATTATGCAGTTAGTGTTCTAATAAATCTTGAACAAGAGTTAACAATAGCTCTTAATGAAGTAAAAAATGGTAGACAGTTTTTGAAAACTAATAAACCGCTATAGATTCTGAAAGAAAAATTTAATATATGAACTCAATTATAGGTTTAATAATACCTATTGTTATTGCGGGAATTATTTTTGTTTCCGTATTTCTTTTTATAGCTGTTTTTTCAGGAAATATTGAAAAAAGTATCGATCCGTTTTTCGGTAGATATTTAAAGTATTTAGAAAAAGAGTTTTCTTATGTAGATTTACCAACTTCTCCAAAAAGTTTTATGATGTTCCAAGTTGGCTTAACAATACTTCTTTTTGCTCTTGGAATAATTATTGGCAATGAAGTTTTATCAAAATTATTTGTTGCATCCTTATTAGGTTCAGTTGGATTCTTTTTATGTCGAATTTATCTTCAACAACAAAAAAATAAAAGAAAAAATAAATTTGATGAGCAACTTGTAGATGCTATTTCTTTAATAGCTAATGCTGTTCGCTCAGGTCTTAGTATTATGCAATCTTTAGAGTTAACTGTTAGTGAAATGAGTGAGCCAATTTCTTATGAAGCAAATATGGTTATTCAAGCAACTAGAGTTGGTGTGCCTCTTGATGGGGCTCTTTTGGATTGGTCTAAGAGAATGGACTCCAAAGATCTTGATATTTTTGTTACTGCTGTTATGATCCAAAATCAAACAGGTGGTAATCTAACCGAGATACTTGAAACTTTGGGTAAAACTATTAGAGAGAGATTTAAAATACAAAGACAAATAAAAGCACTAACTGCTCAAGGTGTAATGAGTGCTTATGTCTTAACTGGCTTACCTATTATTTTGGGTGCAATACTTTATTTTATACAGCCTGAAACTATGATCTTGTTATTTACAACCAATTATGGTTTATTATTAACAATAGTTTCCTTAGTAATGATTGCTACAGGTGGCTATATAGTAAAAAAAATAATTACAATAGATATTTAAAAACTTATGAATAGTACAATAACCGTTCTTGGCATTTTTATACTTTTGATGGGCAGTGTTACAATGCTTATCTTAGCATTTGCTAAACCAAAAGAAAAAGATGATATTAATATCAGGCTAGAAAAACTAAAAAATCAACAACCTATAATTAAAGGTGAAACAAATAAAAAACCTGATAAATTACAAACAGAAATTAATCAACTTCTTAGAACAGTTGCACCTCTTGCCAAAAGGATGCTTTCTCCTAAGGCAGCAGATACATTAAATGTAAAGTTATTAAGAGCAGGCAAATATGAAACTAATCCTCTTAACTTTACAGCATATAGAATAATATCAGCAGTGGTATTTCCCATAATATTCCTAACTCTAGGATATATGGCTTTTGATATGGGCCTTCAAGAAATTATCTTAGCGTTTATAGTTTTAACTGTATTAGGTTATTTTTTTCCAATAGTTAGACTAAATAGACAAATTCAAGATAGACATAAATCAATATTTAGGGCATTACCTGATATCTTAGATCTTTTGACTATATGCCTAGAGGCTGGTATGGGAATTAATGAAGCTCTTAATAAAGTAGTCGAAAAATCAAGAATAAGTGAGTTGAGAGATGAAATAGAGCGTACTCTTAGAGAGATACAACTTGGTAATCCAAGACTACAAGCACTTAGAGATATGGCAAAAAGGATCGATTTAAAAGAATTATCATCTGTTGTTATTTCTATTGTTCAAGCAGAACAAATGGGAACAAGTCTTGCCAAAACCTTGAAAATTCAAAGTGAAATAATCAGAGATATAAGATGGCAAAAAGCTCAAGAGTTAGCTCAAAAAGCTCCTATTAAAATTATTATCCCCATAGCTATTTTTATTTTCCCGACTATTTTTATTATAATATTTGGTCCACTTGTTATTGGTTTTATTACAAATAATCCTTAGAAGCTGTTTGAAAACTTTTTGATATAGGGTAATAATTTGTAGGGTAAAATTTATTTTATGAATAAGAAACGATACCCTACAGATTTAAATGATAGCGAACGGGAGCTAATAAAGCAATATTTTGCAGAGGCTAAAAATACAGGTCGCCCTCGTGAAGTTGATTTGAGAGAGATATTAAACTCAATATTTTATATTCTTAAAGCAGGATGCCCTTGGAGATATTTACCAAGTGATTTTCCATCTTGGGAAACAGTGTATTGGTATTATCAGAAAGATGGGACGATAGAGCTTCTACATAAACATTTAAGAGATAAAGTGAGACAAGATTTTGGAAGAGATAAACAACCAACAGCCTCAATAATAGATTCACAGTCATGCA
Source organism: Candidatus Sericytochromatia bacterium (assembly GCA_014377055.1). Taxonomy (GTDB): domain Bacteria; phylum Cyanobacteriota; class Sericytochromatia; order UBA7694; family JACMQJ01; genus JACMQJ01. The sequence continues at coordinate 3,121 of JACMQJ010000005.1, read as the reverse complement.
AGACTATAATTTCAGGTGAGGAAATTGGCTTCGATGCTGGTAAATTGGTCAAATGGTCATAAGAGAATCATCAGCATAAATTGGAAATAATAAAAAGAAATGATGATGTAAAAGGTTTTGTAGTATTGCCAAGAAGATGGGTAGTTGAGAGAACTTTCTCATAGCTTAACAACAGCAGACGTTTAAGCAAAGACTATGAGAGATTGCCAAAGACCTCTGAAAGTTTAATTTATCTGGCAATGATAAGATTAATGTTAAGGAGGATTATAAAAGAGGATAAGAAGGTAAGTTAATTAGCAATTTAAATAGTAATAACATAAATAGTAAGTATTATTAGTCTAATAATTATATTTTGAGTATTATTTTACTTAAATTTTAGAAGTTTATTTATTTATAACTTACTATCAAAATTTTTATAGGATGCGATTTAATAGTTTTCAAACAGCTTCTAAGAGAATAATCGTATTATCGGAATAAAAGTAAAACTCATAATTTTTCATTAAAAGGGTATTCGTAGACCCTGCTATAAAATTTTAATGCAAGCTCAAATTTTTAGATATTATATTCAATACAAAGATTGTAATATAAATATAGGTCTATCAATCTCTAAAAGTGGTAAACTGTCTATTATAAACTTTTTATTTTTGGATTTTTTAATTACTTATGAAAGAATTACTGTTAGGAAAAACTACTAACGAAATAAGCGCCCAACTTGATAAGCTCAATGAGCCTGCATATAAGGGTAAACAAATATCAAAATGGATATATCAAAGATATGTCAGAGATTTTGAAAAAATGACTGACATTAGCAAAGACTTAAGAAAAAGTTTGACTGATAACTTTGAGATAAGTAATAGCTCTGTAGCAACAAAAATTGAATCCGAAGATGGGACTACCAAATATCTTGTTAAATTAAAAGATGGTAATACTGTAGAATGTGTTAATATTTTTCAACCTGATCATCATACAGCATGTTTATCTACGCAAGTTGGCTGCAATGTAAAATGTCCTTTTTGTGCAACTGGTCTAAGTGGATTCAAAAGAAATCTAACACCAGACGAAATTTTGGATCAATATCTTTTGATGCAAGGTCAATCAGAAGAAAGGATCAGTCAAGTAGTATTTATGGGTATGGGTGAGCCATTTTTAAATTATGATGCAACTCTCAAATCTGTTCACCTTTTAAATAAAGAAGTAGGTATAGGTATGCGTCATATTACTATTTCAACATCTGGAATCATCCGAAATATTGAAAAATTAATGAATGAAAAGTTACAATTAAATTTGGCTGTTTCATTACATTCTGCTGATGATGAGCTTAGAGATAGGCTAGTACCTATCAATAAAAATAATCCTCTTAGTGAATTATTTTATGCTTGTAGAAAATATGCTGACGTTACCAAAAGAAGAATTACTTTTGAATATGTCATGCTTAAAGATATTAATGATCGTCGTGAAGATTTAGAAAAGTTGATTACTAGGCTTAAAGGTATTCATTGTCATATTAATCTTATCCCTCATAATCCTATTTATTCAGCTGAAAAATTTGAAGCGACACCAATGAATAAAATTAAAGAATTTCAGAGAGTTTTATCAGATGCAGGGTATCCTACAACCCTAAGAGTTAGTAGAGGTTCAAGTACTGATGCTGCATGTGGGCAATTAAGTGTGATTCAGGGAGGTTAATCCTGGAAGACAAAGATAACTGTTTAGGAATAGTCATAAGAATACATTCTAACTATTATTATGTTGATTATAATAATGAAACATGGGAATGTATGCTTAGGAGTAAGCTAAAAAAAGAAGGTACAGAGCCAAAAGTAGGAGATAAAGTCTTAATTGATGAATTTAAAATAGTCACTAAAGATGATGTTATTAGTATTCATTCTGCTGTTATTACTTCTATCTTAACAAGAAATAATGAATTGGATAAGCCAAATGTAGCAAATATTGATCAGGCTATTATTGTTACATCAACTTATAGTCCTGACTTTAATCCACTATTATTGGACAAGTTTATTGTACTTTCTGAGTCTAATAATATTAATCCTATTATTTGTATCAATAAATCAGATAAAATTGATGAAGATCTGAGAGAGTTTATTGAAAAAACTTATAGAAATATTGGCTACGAAATTGTTTATACTTCTGCCAAAGAAAATCAAGGACTTGATGATTTAAAAAACGTTTTATCCAATAAAATATCTGTACTAACAGGTGTTTCAGGATCTGGTAAATCATCTTTAATTAATGCTATCAATCCTGAGCTAAGTCTTCAAGTAGCAGAAGTATCCAAAAATCTAGGGACTGGAAGACATACAACTAGACATGTCTCATTACAAAAAGTATTTTTTAATAATCAAAAAGCTTTAATTGCTGATACACCAGGATTTAGTTTTATTGAGCTAAATAATATTCAATCCAAAGAATTAGCTTGGAATTTTAGAGAATTTACTCCTTTTATACCTGAATGTGCTTTGAGTGATTGCTTACACTGGCAAGAGCCTGATTGCAATGTCAAAAGAAATATTAATACAGAAACCAGCAGATATAATAACTACCTTAATCTATTAATAGAAGTTTTGGGCTTTGAAAAAATAAATAATGCACGTTCATCAAAAAAAGAGTCTCAAGTAAAAATTAGTCAAAGAGCTGATGGTAAAAATATCAGAGTTGTAAAAATTGGTAGCCAAGCTAGAGAAGATAGTCGCCGAACTGTTAAACAAGAATTATCAGAAATAGGCAAAAGAACATCTATTGATGATATGGAAGAAGATTAATTAACATATTTTTAATTTTTTATAAATGAAAAATCTGTTTGACACGAATTTTGCGAATTAAGACAAATAATATTTAAAAGTATATACCTCAAACATTTATAATAATAATGTTTGATAAATCAAAGCTTAACTTTTATTTAAACATACCGTTCAATAATATAGGTAAGTTATTTTTGTTTTTATCCTATAAGTTTATTAGACAAAATATAAGGTTAGGATTATTTATTAAATGGATTTTAGTAGTTTTTCAATTAGCAATATAGAAAATAAGTTCCACCAAGTGGAAAATTTTCTTGCTGAAAAAATACACCCTAATCCTAGCCAAGCACAACAAGTAAATA
>JACMQJ010000194.1 GCA_014377055.1 Candidatus Sericytochromatia bacterium | reverse complement strand
TTAAAATATGTTTATTTATAAAACGTTTAGAGTATATAATAATAATTATGAAAACAAGTAGCCTGAATAGATTTTTCAAAAACTTTGATTATAGTTTATTTATTTCAGTTATGGTAATTTTAGCTATCGGCTTGTTATCTATTTATAGCTCAACAAAAACAAAAGTATTTAGTCATAATGATTTTTATAAGCAAATAATCTTTATTCCACCAGCACTTTTTGCTTGTTTTAGTGTAGCTGCTTTTGACTATTATAAATTGCGTAATTATTCTAATTATATATATTGGGCAAATGTAGGGTTACTTGCTTTTGTTTTATTAATAGGGCATTCTGCTTATGGAGCTCAGCGTTGGATAGGTATTGGGGGTATTGCTATTCAGCCTTCCGAGTTAGCGAAGATTGCTTTGATCATAACTCTTGCCGATATTTTAAATAAAAAAGTACCTCAAAATATGAGAGAGCTTTTACCTGTATTTTTTCATTTTATACTACCTGCCTTTCTTATTTTTAAGCAACCTGATTTGGGTACAACCCTATCACTTGTAGCAATAATGTTTGGTATGCTTTATGGATCAGGCTTAAGCTTATTAATCTTTTTTGTACTTATTTCACCTGCTATTAGTGCCGCATTATCGTTTATAAACTTCCCATTATGGATCATTTACTTGATCATCATTTTGGGTTCAATTATATATATAATTAGCAAAAAAAAGACTTTTTCTAGTAGGTTTGTTTTTAAACTGTCATATCTTAAATATTTCGTTGTCTTATTGATGAATATTGTTAGTGGGTTGGTTGGATCTATAACATGGAGTTTACTAAAAGATTATCAAAAAAAACGTATTCTAATTTTTTTAAATCCTGATTTAGATCCATTAGGTGCAGGTTATCATATTAGTCAATCACAAATAGCTATTGGATCAGGTGGTCTTTTGGGCAAAGGATTATTTCATGGTACACAAACCCAATTAAATTTTATACCTTTTCAACATACGGACTTTATTTTTTGCACTATTAGTGAGGAATTTGGTTTTGGTGGTGGTGTATTTATGCTATTAATATATTTGTATGTTATTTGGCGTGGTCTTCGTATTGCTAATAGTGCAAGTGACGATTTTGGTAAATATATTGCTATTGGTATTGTTTCTATGTTCACTTTTCATATTTTTGTTAATATTGGTATGGTAGCTGGAATGTTACCTGCAAAAGGATTACCTCTACCTTTAATGAGTTATGGTGGTACATTTTTGGTCATTACCATGATTTCAATTGGTTTACTTGAGAGTATATCTATTAGAAGAAAAAGAATGATGTTTAGCCAAATTTAAAATTTTTTGGTTTAGGATAAAAATATATGAAAACATTCTCAGAACTTATTGTATCAATAAAAAAAGAAATAAAAGAAATTAATCTTATACAGGCACAAAAAGAATTAAAAGACAATTCTAATATTATTTTAATTGATGTCAGAGAAAAAGATGAGGTCTTACAAGGATATATAGAAAATTCTATTAATATACCCAGAGGTTTTTTAGAGATAAGGATAGAAAACTCTATACCTA
>JACMQJ010000193.1 GCA_014377055.1 Candidatus Sericytochromatia bacterium | reverse complement strand
TGAAAATGACAAGAGAGCCTTAACAGCATTAGTTAAAGTGATGGATACAGGTCCTATGACTAAGCAAGCAATGAGAATGGCAGCGGCTTCAATGGGTATAAAAGATGCAGATAAATTTACTAGTCCTCAGCTTATTGAAAAGATGTTTGACGAAATAAAAAAAGATCCAACCAATGCTCCCAAAAAAATAGAAGGAGTTGTAAATGACTTAGAAGGTTTGCATCGAGCTTTGGTCAAAGGAAATACTGAAATATATTCAAATGTTGTTCCAGCCTTTAATGTTTATCTTGATGCAGAATCAAAAGGTGAGAATGGTGTCGAAGCTCTAAAAAAAGCAGGATATGGAAAACCGTCAGGAGCAACATTTGTAACTCCTACAGATAAAGATCCTCAAGGGTTTTTAGTTTCAGCATTTTCTGATTATAAAGGTGCCAAAATTCTTGATGATAAAGCAAAAATAGCAGATGCAAAAGGGTCATCTCATAAAGCTGAAGCAACTGAATTAAGAAGTCAACGTGATGCCATGATGCACCAAGCAAATCTTAAAATTGGAGCTCAGGAACAAATGTCTATATTACAACAACCTGCTATCTTTGGCGATCCAAAAGTTGCTGGCTTACTAAAAGCCATGAATGGAACTATGACACTTAAAGATAAACTATTACCAGATGGATCATATCGTGATAATGGCTTGATACCTGAAAATAAAGCTGGATCAGATCATGGATGGGCTGTTTTTGAAGCTCGTATGGGTGTTAGAGAAGCTAGTACTGAAATTGAAAAGAAGGTAGCTATTAAGGTTAAGGATGAAAATGGTATAACTCATCTCTATGTTCCAACAGGTACAACTGATGAAATGATCAAAAACCATCAGCTACTAAAAGGTGGTAATGGTACTATTTCTCAATACTTTGCTGATAATTTAAGAGATTCTGAAATGACCACTAATAAGCCAAGAGGAATGACTGAGATATATACAGATAATAATCAAGGTCAAGTTACATTTAAAGATAGAGTGTTTGATGGCATAGGTTTTGCAACTCCTCTTGGTATGCCAACTCCTTCTCCTGCTACATTGGATTTAGTTAATACAACTGTCCCTTATGTTACAGGTAAACTGTATGATGAATTATTTAAATGATATTAGCTAAAAGTAAAATGATTATATTTAAACAAATAATTGAATTTTCGGATTTGGAACAAAAACAAGTTGGTAACTTTGGTTATAAATCTGATTATAAATATCAGGTTAATAAAAAAGAATCTTTGGAATTAATTGAATTTAGCTTGAAGCTTGTCAAACTTGAAAAACCTTATAAAAAAGATAACTTAATTAATACTGAGGAATCAAAACAGTATAAGAATATTTTACCTTTGGGTTATAGTGTAGCTGCTTATGATAAAGACGATATTGTTGGAATAGTAATTGCTAAACCACTAACTTGGAATAACACTTTAAGTATTATTCAAATCCAAGTAAACGAAACATACAGAAATGAAAATATTGGTTATAAGCTAATTGATGAAGTCATTACCCTTGCTACAAAGAATAATTTTAGAGCAGTTGTTGCTGAAACTCAAAATACAAATTTTCCTGCAATCAGTTTTTATCGAAAATGTGGATTTGAAATAGATGGAATAGATTTGTCACTTTATAAAGATAACAATTCAACTGCTGTGAATGAAATAGCTATTTTTATGAAAATAAAAATATGAACAATGGGTTTAAACCCATTGTTCATTCAAGAACGAAAAATTAATGATTCATTTGTTTTCTAATAGCTTTATTCATTTTATGTTTTTTGTAATAATGTCTTGCTACTAATCCACCGCCAACAAGTAAAGCTGCATTACGCATTTTATGATGTTTTTTTACACCATTATGATGACCCATACCTAAAAGTGCAACTTGAACTGGTTTTGACTTTTCACTTGCCATAGCTACCATACTTAGAGGTGTTGCAACCATTGTTGCTGATAAGATTGCTGATACTGCATAATTTTTTAAATTCATTTGTTTCTCCATAAATACTTAATAAAATAATCTATACAAAAGTATAACAAAGTTTTATTAATATGTGAACAGTATATAAAAAATATTTTTTATTTTATATTGAGCCTGCTAAAAAATGATTTTAGTTTTTAACTATACTCTAAATGTTTTAGATATAAACCACTGAGAATATATCCGATCTATCATCCAAAGAAAATATTTGTCTACCAACTACTCAAATAAAACTAATTAGAACAAATAGATCTTATAACTTATTTTTCGCTTAAAATATTTGCAACATTTCTTTAATATATAATATAATAG
>JACMQJ010000192.1 GCA_014377055.1 Candidatus Sericytochromatia bacterium | reverse complement strand
TCATTCATCTAAACCTTTTAATCCATATATTGCGACTACTTTTTTCAGAACGGGTTTAATCGAAGCTTGGGGAAGAGGAACGCTTAAAATAATTGATGAATGTGTCAAATATGGTAATCCAGTACCAATATTTAAATATGATTATTCTGATTTTATGCTGGAAATAAAAGCAAACAAAGTTTTAAATAAGCCATTAGTAAGCGACAAAAATGAAAAAACGTCGGGGAAAACGTCGGGGAAAATACTTGATTATATAGCTCAGAACCCAGAAATAACAATACCTGAACTTGCTTCAAATATTGGTGTCACAGAACGCTCAATAGAAAGAAATATTCAAAGTTTACAGAAAGACAATAAACTTAAACGCTCAGGTAGTGCAAAAGGCGGGAAGTGGAAAGTCTTAAAGGGTTAATATTGCAAAGAAGAAATTGGTAAAATCTGTTAAAATAGATGTATTAATTTTTGAACTTAAATAATCATATTTAATCTCAAGAAAATTTTCATTTCTTATTTATCTTTACAAAATAACTTTTATTATAGCTTTTCAATCCATGTTTTATGTATAATAAAATATACATATATTACTAATAAAAGTATGGTTATTATGATAGATATGAAAAATATGCATATTCCTTTACCAATTCAATGGTATGAAAAATTAAGTGAAATTTCTAAGGAAAGAAATACATCTGCTACAGAACTTGTAAGAAATGCTGTGATCCAATTTTTAAAAGAAGAAGAAAAGAAAAAAGTGGCTTTAGCTATTGAAGAGTTTGCTATTGAATTTGGAGGAACAGATTTTGATCTGGATAATGAACTTGAAGAAGCTGGCTTAGAATCTCTTAGAAAGGTTTAAATAATGGAAAGAGGAGATATATACATTGCAAATATCAACCCACGTTCAGGTTCTGAACAATCAGGAATAAGACCTATATTGATCATTTCTCATAATAGTTTTAATACAACACAAAATTGGAAATCCATTATTATTGTACCTATTTCTACATCAATAAATCAGGCTAAAAGAAGTCCTACTGTGGTTAAAATTTTAGCAAATGAATCAGGTTTAGAAAAAGAAAGCTCTATACTCTGTCATCAAATAACTACATTAGATAAAAGTAAGATTACAAAAAAAATAGGGTCTATTTCTGGAGAAAAGATGAAAGAAGTTGAAAGATCTATTAAATATTCTCTTGATATTTTTGAATAGAGGGGTTGTAAACAGTAACTATTAAAATATGAATGAAAAAATTAAAATTTAAAACTATATTACCTAAAAACTATAAAATCCTATGTTACTCCTAATTTAGGATAATACCCAAAGAAGAAAAAAGATCAGATAATAAAATTGGTAAAATCTCACAAAGGAACCAAAAGTCCCATAGTATTTACCTATAATTTATATATCCATAGAATTTAAGTATATTTGTTTGATCATGCACCATTTTAGATAGCTTTAAATCCAGAATTTTTAGTATATCAAGGTTAGTAGAAGTTTTTTCATGTTAAATTATTTTGGTATAAATAAACCTTTCATGTATCTAATAAGCTAGTAATAAAGTTTTTATGACATATTTTCTAACTTATTTTTAATTTAAGATTAATTAATATTTAGATATCACTTGCAATAAATGGTACAGAAGACTTATTCTGCTTTATTATGATAGTATCATGAACAGTTTTACAATGTAGTACCTTATCAGAGTAATCATGTTGTATATGATGGCATAGTTCACTTATATCAATAATGTAATTATGCTCTCTTTCCTGATGTTCTACAGCATACTCTAATAAAATACTTTTCAGCTCATGATCATTAAAATCTGTTAAAGCATAGTAATTGGTTCTATTTTCGTCTACTACTTGTGATAATCTTACTAAATTAAGATGTTTCATTTTATTTATATTTCCTTTTTATTGCTGTTGGGCAGATTTAATATCAGTTAATATTCAATCCTAGAATTATAATAACGCAGACTCATCAAGTGTCAAGTCCATAAGATACTTTTTATATAGTTTAGAGATTTTTCCAGCTAGACTTTTAGAAAAATAATAGAAGCAGATAACATATTTTTCCTTTTTAAATCTGTTAAACTAATTTTGTTACAAAGCAATAGTATAAATATTAATCAGAGATAAAAGCGTATAAACATAAAATAATACTGAAAAAGCAGGATCAAAAAGAAATAAAGGTATTAGAAAGTGTAAATCTGGTAGAACTGGATAATAAAAACAATCTTTTTTATAAGATTTTATTATTTTTCCATTAAATAAGATTACTAACAACAACTTTTTGGTCATTAATATTGGCAATAAAAATATAACCTTTGGTACTTGATTTTATTGTTTCAAGATAGCTTGATTCTATTATAAAGTCTTTTGGTAGATTATTTTTTATTACTTTTGTTAGATCACTAATATTTTCGGCTTCAGGATAATTACCTTTATTTTCAAGAGCATATTTTTCAACCGCATGACGTAAATCGTACAATGAAATTATAATGTTTTTTGTTGTAACATCACCCGAATTAGTCTTTATTTGTCTTTGCAACTTATCTATTTGTATTTTTAAATTTGTATTCTCTGTTCTCAGTTTTTTAAAGGCTTGTGTGTCCAAGCCCTGTGAAAACAACTCTTCACATGATGTCAATGTAGTTATAGATAATATTATAAATATGATAAATATGCTTCTTTTCATATATGTTTGTTATACACCTTGTGGAACTTTGTAACTTGATAAAGATTGCCAATCTTCTGAGAATTGCTTTATACCTGATTCTGTTAATGGATGCTTGAACATTTGTTTTAAAATTTTATGTGGTATTGTAGAAATATCAGAACCAATTTTGGCAGCCATCGTAACATGTTGAGGACTTCTAATACTAGCTGTTATAATTTGTGTGTCAAAAACATAATGATCAAATATAGTTCTTATTTCTTCAATAATAGACATACCTTCATGTCCTGTATCTTCTATTCTACCAATAAAAGGACTGATGAATGTTGCACCAGCTAATGCTGCAAGTAAAGCTTGATTAGCGGAAAAAACAAGTGTAATATTTGTTTTAATACCGTCATTACTTAAGATCTTTGTTGCTTTTATACCCTGTTCACTCATTGGTAATTTAACAACAATATTTGGATGCCAAGAAGAATATTCACGACCATCTTTAATCATGTCTTCAGTTCTAAGACTTAAAACCTCTGCACTAACAGGACCTTCTATTATTCTACATATTTGCAAAATTGTAGACTTAAAATCTTTACCTTCTTTAGCAATAAGTGAAGGGTTTGTTGTAACACCTGAAACAACACCCCAGCCAGCAACTTCTTTTATTTCATCTATATTAGCCGAATCAATAAATAACTTCATCGTTTTTACCTCTTAGTCAATTTAACCTTTTGTATGATTTTAACATATTAAGTGCAATGTTAACAGTTTTAGCAAGTTTAATCATAAAAACAACTATATGTAATTTATATTCAAAACTAATAAATCTATTTTTTAGATTATTAAATATAGGAAAAATAAATACTTTTTTATGGAAAAAAGACACTTAAAAGTAGCTATAATAAGTTTCTCATTATTATTTACAGGATGTAAAGATAATGTAGAAGTTAATTTTACAGTACCAAATAATATATCTGAGAACATTTTATCTGAAACGTTACAACCTTCACATAAATCACCTTTGCAAAGAAAAAAAGAAGCTAATGATTTAAGAGAAATTTATAGTAAAAATTCAGACTTATGGCCTGCACCAACATTGGATACAGATCCAAATCATGGCGTTGAATTTAACGAAATTGGTAGTTTAAGAGCAATAAAATTTCCTCAAGAAAATCAATATACTCCTGAAAGAGCTTTTTTAGGAAGAGCGTTATTCGTCGATAAAAGATTATCAGGTAGTAAGTCTTTATCTTGTGAAACATGCCATAATCCAAAAACTGGATGGAATGATAATAAAGAGTTTTCAGCAGGACATGAAGGAATTAAATTAAAAAGAAATACACCAAGTATATTAAATGTTGGATACAATAAAGCTTTTTTTTGGGATGGTAGAGCTAAATCATTAGAAGAACAGGCATTAGCTGTTCTTACAAGTGAAAAAGAAATGCACTCTACACCTGAATCTATAGCAGAAACAGTTAATAATATACCTATTTATAAAAAAAAATTTAAAGAGTCTTACAATGTAGATAATGTTTCTATTAATGAAGTAACAAAAGCATTAGCTACTTTTGAAAGAACAATAAATACAAAAAGCCAAAGCCCATTTGATAAATTTATTAATGGACAAAAAGATTCTATGTCAGATTCAGCAATAAGAGGTCTAAACTTATTTAGAACTAAAGCACGTTGTATAAATTGTCATAGTGGATCTAATTTTACTGATAATAAGTTTCATAATTTATCACTTACTTATGAAGGAACAGAAAACGAAGATCTTGGAAGATATAATATTACTAGAATAGAAGACGATTGGGGAAGATTTAAAACTCCTTCATTACGTAATGTAGAAAAGACAGCTCCTTATCAACATAATGGTGTATTTTTAACTTTAAATAAAGTATTAAAGTTTTATAATGAGGGTACACATGGTAAAGATCCACACAAATCACCAATTATTAGATCTTTGGGATTAGGAGATGAAGATTTAACCGACTTAGAAGAGTTTTTGAAATCACTTTCGGAAACTGTACCTAAATAAAATTATATGGACGATAAAAAATCTAACTTTATTTGTATTGAAGAAGAAGAGTTTGAGAGATTAAAAAATAACGATATTTTACTAGTTTATAGTCAAGATTATCAAGATACTCAGCTGTCTGAAATAAATTCAAAATTAAATAAAGAAATAGACTATAAGCTAAATAAAATTCAAAAAAGACAAATAGAATATGAAAGATTTGTTTATGATCTTAATGGAGATATAAAATATCTTGAAATACAGAATCAAAATTTTATAAAATCTCAGAATGAAAGATTTCATTTGCTTAGAAATGAATATTACAAGTTAATTCAAGAAGAGAGAAATGAATATCTCAATCTATTTGAAAAACATGAAAAAGAACTTTCAAAGCTAATAGAAGAAGAAAAGTACAGCAGGGTTAAATCAATACAAATAGTTGATGATAAAGTTAGTTCTGTTATTAGTGAAAATATAAAAAAGAAAGATAGAGTAAGTATATTTGTTTTTGAATTAATTAAAATTTTTAATCAAATTGATAAAATACCTCATCAGGTTTTTGCAAAAAACCAATTTGAATTATTAAAGAATAATCTAAATGATATAGTGGAAGATATAGAAATGGGTTACTTTGAAAATTCTTTAAATAATGCAAGAAACTTATATAAAAAGTTGTTTGAACTAAAAGAATTTGTTTTGCAAAAAGAGCAAGATTACTTGTTAATTTATTATTCAACGGTTAAAGAAATAAATTTATTTAGACAAAAAAT
>JACMQJ010000191.1 GCA_014377055.1 Candidatus Sericytochromatia bacterium | reverse complement strand
TTGTAGGATAAGATAAATAAAATAAAATTCCAAGTATAACTAAGGTTATCCAAATATAAATAATGGTTTTATGCTTTAAACCTACCTTAGCTTTTAATAAATTAGACAATAAAGCTCCTTTAATTATTATATTAATTATTAAACCTAATCTTTATAAACATCACCTCTGGAATCAAGTTTGATAAGAGTAATTATATTAACTTCCATCATAAAAATTATTCTGTAATCTCCAACTCTTAATCTATACAAAGTAGGCGTATTATGACCTTTCATTTTTAAAACATCACCATCAGGAAGTTTATCAATTGCATTTGCTAGTCTTTGTTTGGATTTACTATTATGTTTTTCTAATTGCTTATCGAAGCGTTTAGTGGTAACAATATTCATAAACTAATAAAGCTCCTAAATTTAATTTTATTTTAGATTATGTTTTTTTTTGACATCTTCCCATTTGAGGTATTCTTTATCTTTAAGTATCTCAATTATTTCAGATTCATCTTCCGCCTCTAATAAAAGCTCAGCTGATACTTTTAATTTATTCTCTTTTTTAAGTGATGTGTTTAACTTATCTCTTATTATCTCAGATATTGATTTATCCTGAATAAAACTAATAGCTCTAAGTGTCTGATATAAGTTTTCATCAATGGTAATATTCAATCTTTTCATCATTTGTTATGCACCAATACAACAATACACACTATGTAATAAAATAATAGCAGAAAAAAGCATTGATTAAAGTCAACAAAAATAAGATTTTTTTGAGATTAAAAAAAATAAATATTATTTTAAAAATAGTATAATTATCAGCTGATATAACTAATAAATATCGAATAATTAAGGAAATAAATATGGATACTACTTGGGTTCCTCTGGTCGAATATCGTCGAAATAATATTGCCGAATGTGTTATACATGGTGCTGTATCTTGGGTTTCTGGAAAGAATCTAATTTATTCATGGGGTGGAAATGTTGTCTGCTATGGTAGATCGATGATGAAACCAATCATGTTAAAGGTTTTTGCTGAGGAGCTTGATCCTGTTTTTAATTGGGAACAAAAGGCTATTTCCGTTTCATCTCATAATGGTGATACTGAACATATTAGAGCTATGAAATCTATTTTAAATGAATCAGAAATGAGCTTGATGCAAACGCCACACGCTCTACCATTAATGCAATTTGGTATACAAAAAAGAAGACCACGTAGATATTATCATTCATGCTCAGGAGAACACGCTGCTATACTAAAAGGCTGCCTTCTCAAAGGTTGGTCAAGAGTTGGTTATACGTTACCACATCACCCTTTACACATTGCTTATCTTGAAATGGTTAGAAAATATCTCGGAAAAGATTGGAATCCCGCTGTTATAGCCAAAGATGGATGTGGATTACCTACTGCCTCAATGTCTGTTACTCAACTTGCAACTATGTATGCTTCATTAGTTACAGAAAAAGATAATGATTGGATTTGGGAAGCTATGATCAAAAATCCTGATTTGATAGGTGGTTTTAATAGACTTGACTCAACCATTATAAAATCATGTGACGGTAAAGTAATAGCCAAAGAAGGTGCTGACGGACTTTTGGGCTTGGCGATTTTGCATCCTGATTATCCTGAGGGTTTGGGAATTGTAATCAAAATAGCTCATGGCTGGGATACTCAAGCAACATGGTATGTGGCAAGATATGTATTAGGTGTATTAGGATTTGAATTTAGAAATCCTTATCCCTTAGAAAGACAAAAAGCATATATTGTTGAAAATGTTATACCTGAGTCACTAAGAAAAAACATTGAAAAAATACAGCCTTGGGATGAATGGGATCCTGACCGTGATCGCTGGGAATTTGAAATTGATACTCATATTAGTTATGATAGAGCTTAAGAGATAATTATGGAAATAATAGATAGAAAAAAAGATCATATAGAAATATGTTTAGATAAAGATGTCCAATTTGATAAGTTCTCATCGGGATTTGATGATTATAATTTTGAACATCAAGGATTACCCGAAATAGATATTGATGAAATTGACTTAAGTATAGAGTTATTTGGAAAAAAACTTAGTGCTCCAATTTTTGTCTCTTCAATGACAGGAGGTCTTGATCAGGGTGAAAAAATAAATAAAAATCTAGCTCAAGCTTGTCAAAACTTAGGATTAGCAATGGGTATGGGTTCACAAAGAATAACTTTGGAAGTCCCAGAAAGTTTAGCTACTTTTCAGGTTAGAGATGTTGCACCAGATATATTTATTTTTGCCAATGTTGGAGCTGTTCAACTAAACTATGGTTATGGTGAAAAAGAATTAAATTATTTGGTTGATTCAATCAATGCCAATGCTTTATTTTTACATCTTAATCCTCTACAAGAAGCTATACAGCCTGAGGGTGATAAAAATTTTAAAAATTTAATTGAAAAAATAACTGATTTGAGCAAAAAATTACCTTTTCCTATATTTATTAAAGAAACAGGATGTGGTATATCCAAACAGCTTGCAGAAAAATTAAATAATACTGGAATAGCAGGAATTGATGTTAGCGGAGGTGGTGGTACATCTTGGTCATTAATCGAAGCATATCGTGCCAAGAATCCTTTTCAGGCTAAACTTGGTGAAACCTTTAAAAATTGGGGAATACCTACATCCCAATCATTAATTAATGTTAATAAAATATCAAAAGATAAAATTATTTTTGCCTCGGGCGGTATCCGTAGTGGCATTGATGTTGCCAAAGCTATTACCTTGGGAGCTGACGCTGTTGGTATTGCTTACCCATTATTAAAGCCAGCTACAATATCTGTTGAAGCTGTTGAGGAAAAATTAAAACAGTACATTGAAGAATTGAGAATCAGCATGTTTTGTCTAGGCTTAAAATCTATTCCAGAATTAAAGAGTAATAATTTTCTCAAAAGAATTTAAAATTTAATTTATTTTCTATGACTGTTGTAAATATTGCCAATACTAATACAACAAGATAAAAAGCACAAACTGAAATTGCAATTAAATATTCAAAAATGGATCATATATCGTAGGCGGATCTATTTTTGAAGATAATAATCGCAATAAAATAATTTAGTATTTACTTAGTTTTTGAGTTAATCCAATCTTTGATATTTTTTTCTAATAAAGAAAGAGGTATAGCACCATTAATCAAAACATGATCATGAAATTCTTTTAAACTAAATTTATCTTTTAATTTATCTTCCGCAAGCTTTCTTAATTCCTTTATTTTTAATTCACCTATTTTGTAAGCAAGAGCTTGACCAGGCCAAATAACATAACGATCTATCTCTGCTCTTACATCAATATCTGATGATGGTGTATGAGCTCGTAAATACTGATAAGCTTCTTCACGAGTCCATTTTTTATAATGCAAACCTGTATCAATAACTAGACGACAAGCACGTTCCATTTCATAAGTCAAAGCTCCATAGTGTTGGTATTTATCATTATACATACCCATTTCATAACCAAGACTTTCGGCATACAATGCCCATCCTTCAACAAATGCAGTCATACCTAATTGTTTACGAAACCAAGGGAAATTTTCTAATTCTTGAGCAATAGATATTTGCAAATGATGACCTGGAACAGCTTCATGAAGGCATAAGGCAACCATTGTATATTTTGGTCTAGAAAATAAATCATAAGTATTAGCATAAAAATATCCTGGTCGAGATCCATCTTCTGGAGCATTATAATAATATGCTTGTGGAGATGACTTTGCTTTATAACTCTCTATTTCCTTTACTTCATATTTTGCTTTTGGTAAACGTCCAAAATAATCAGGTAATTTTTTATCAACTTGTTTTAAAATATCTCTATAACCATTGAGTAAGTCATCTGTGTTGGAATAATAAAATTGTGGATCTGTTTTTAGAAAATTATTAAACTCTTGTAATGTTCCTTTAAAACCAGTTTCATTTTTAACTTTTTCCATTTCACCAAGTATTCTTGCTACTTCTTTTAAGCCAATTTGATGAATTTCTTCTGCAGTTAAATTAGTTGTTGTTTGATTTCTTATTTCAAATTGATATAATTTTTCGCCATTTGGTAAAGACCAAACACCATCAGTTGTACGAGCATGTTTGAGATAATCATCTTTCAAAAAATTATCTAATCTTTGATAAGCGGGTTTGATATTTTCTTCAAGAATATTTTTTAATTCAGATCTCACAAATTTAAGCTCATTTTCACCAAGGGTTTTATTATTTAGGGCTGGTATAAAATAAGGCATTTCATCCGTCTTGGTATTCTTTATTTCATCAGTTTCTTTAATTATTTGTTCAATAATATATGCGGGTTGTACAACATTATTTTTGATACCTAATTTCATTCTTTCTATCACATTATCAATTTGCTTAGATGCTTCTCTTAGGCGCTCAAAATATTTTTGAAAATCTTCAGCTGTTTCAAATGGTTGAGAATCTATTATCTGTGGGAAATCAATGTGTATACCATCAAGCTGTGTTATTGGTAAATATTGATAGATAAACTTTTCTTTTTCTATATTATCAGCCAAATCATTTTTGAATAAATCATAATTTATTTTATTATCAGCTGAAAGGCTCGAGGATTCTATTTTTTCGAGATCATTAATAAATTTTCTGAGCGAAATAAAATTATTTTTGATGCCTTTAATTGAAAGATCTGTTACTTGACTATCGTAACGATGATCTCCTTCATAAGTAGCCCACTCAGGATAAGTGTGCATGACATATTCTTTATATTGACCAAATAACTCCCAGAGCTTTTGATTATCATTTTTGAGGGGCGTAAAGCCTGATGTTAACATATACATAACCGTTAAAGAAACAATTTTAAATTTTAAATTTTTTATAAATATCATATTTCATATCTACCAAAATATATCCTATCTAATTTAACATGATCTGAGCAGGTTAAGAAGGGTTAACCTAAAGTTATTTAAAACTTTATTTTTAATTAACTAAAGCTTAATTAAATGATAGCAAGCTTCTTAGAGGTCTTATCTATAATTAAAGTATGAATATTAAATATTAGTTTAAAGTTAAAAATTAATCTAGTTAAAGAAAGGATTTTAGAGTTATGTTACCAGTAGGATCAAACCCACCAGTTGTAGGTACACCACCAGTAGGAACAAATCCTACAACACTTCCAACTCTTCCTCCAGCTCCAGGTTCAATAACCCCAAGCTCACAATCATTGGATTCATTCACACAAATCAGTAGTATTGTCGGTAGTGGATTAGGCGGTGGAATCGGAACTCTAAAATCAATGGGCAACCTAAAATTAATCGGACAAGGCATGAAAGGTGTTGAAGTACCTACAGGAATGGACGACCAAACAACAAACGTTGGTGGTGGAATCGGTTCAAAAATGAAAGGTATAGGAATGGGTGCTAGAGGTCTTGGTAGTAGTGCTGTAACAGGTGCTAAGTATGGTGCCATTGCAGGTGGAGTTGTTTCAGCTCTTAGTAACGGATACAAAGTATTAACTGGAAAAGAATCAAGTGGTGAAGCTGTAGGCTCACTCGCAGCAGATACCATAACAGCAACTTTATCAGGTGCTGGTGGAGCTGTATTAGGTGGAATGACAACCTTAGGACTTAGTAGTCTTGTTGGAATGGGTGGCTTACCTTTGACAATATTAGCAGCTGGCGTAGGTTTAGCTGGTGCTGTAGGTATCCAAGTATTAACCCAAAAAACTGGTTTATACGATTCAATTAAAAATGCAGTAAAAGGTTTAGTTGGAGCTAAATAAATTAGCTAAGTAAAAATAATAAAAATTTTCAAAAACTCTTTCTTCTATTCTGGTTCAATAACTTTATTGAACCTCTTTTTTTGTCTAAAAATATCTCTAAGCCCTCTTAATATTAAGAAAGCATAAATTTAAGTACAAACATAATTAAAGCAAAAGAGAATTTGTTAGAATTTTAGTTGTCGTTAGTTCGTTTAAATAGTTCGTTTGAAAGCTTGGTTTATGTATAGTTTATTTGAATCCGTTAATAATTTTAGTTCAAGGCATATTGGCCCTAATAAAAAAGAATTAAAAGAAATGCTCGCTACTATAGGAGTTGAGTCACTACAAAGTTTAATTGGTGAAACTGTTCCTGATAGTATCCGCCTAAAAAATGAATTAGATATTCCTGACGCTGTGACTGAATATGAGTTTTTGAATGAGCTTAAAAAAATAGCTAGTAAAAACAAAATATATAAAACATATATTGGCATGGGATATTATGACACTATTACACCAAGTGTTATACAAAGAAACATTTTAGAAAATCCAGGATGGTATACTTCTTATACTCCATATCAAGCTGAGATAGCACAAGGTAGACTTGAATCATTATTAAATTTTCAAACCATGATTACAGATCTAACAGGTATGGAGTTTGCCAATGCTTCATTATTAGATGAGGGTACAGCAGCAGCAGAAGCAATGGCAATGTTTCATCGACTCAGAGATAGAAACTCAACAGCCAATAAATTGATCATTTCTGATCAATGTTTTCCACAAACTATTGACGTCCTAAAGACAAGAGCAAATCCACTTGGTATAGAAATAGAAGTAGTAAATATTGATAAAATAAATTTAGATGATACTTATTTTGGTGCCATTTTACAATATCCTTGTGAAGATGGTCAAATAAAAGATTATAGTAAATTTATCGAAGAAGCTCACAAAAATAAAATACTTGTGGCTGTAGCAACTGATTTATTGAGCTTAGTTTTATTAACACCGCCAAAAGAGTTAGGTGCTGATGTTGCTTTTGGCTCAGCTCAAAGATTTGGTGTACCACTCGGATATGGTGGACCTCATGCCGCTTTTTTTGCAACTAGAGATGAGTTTAAACGTCAAATATCAGGAAGAATTATCGGCGTATCAGTTGATGTACATGGTAATAAAGCTTATAGAATGGCATTACAGACACGTGAGCAACATATCAAACGTGATAAAGCAAATTCTAATATTTGTACAGCTCAAGCATTGCTTGCAAATATGTCTGCTATGTATGCTGTTTATCATGGTTCGGAAGGCTTAAAAGAGATTGCTTTGAATGTACATTTATCAACTCAGATCTTAGATAATGAATTAACTTTATTAGGTTATGAACAGATAAATACATATTATTTTGACACTTTAAAAATATGTTTAAACTCAACACAAATTGAAAAGTTAAAAGATATTTCATTAGAAAATAAGATAAATTTTCGTTATATTGATGATAAATATGTTGGTATTTCTTTGGATGAAACTACATCTGTTGAAGATTTGAACAATATAGTTTCTGTTTTTTCCCAAGTTAAATCTCTTGATTCTGAAAAAATAAATACTAAAAAATACCAAAAACATGATCTAAAATTACCTGAAAAGTTAAAAAGGAAAGGTGATATTTTAACCCATAAAGTATTTAATACATATCAATCCGAAACAAAAATGATGCGTTATATTAAATCACTCGAAAATAAGGATATTTCATTAACAAATTCGATGATTCCATTAGGCTCGTGTACAATGAAACTCAATGCTGCTAGTGAGATGTATCCTATAAGTTGGGCTGAGTTTTCAAAACTTCATCCATTTGCTCCATTGGATCAAGCTCAAGGCTATTTAGAAATATTTAGTGAATTAGAAAAATATTTATCTTCGATTACAGGCTTTGAAGGTGTTTCTTTGCAACCAAATTCAGGAGCTCAAGGTGAGTTTGCAGGCTTAATGGTTATTAGAGAATATTTTCTTGATAAAAAACAAGGTCATAGAAATATAGCTTTAATACCTTCTTCGGCACATGGCACAAATCCAGCAAGTGCTGTTATGGCAGGAATGGAAGTAGTTGTGACTAAATGTGATGATTTTGGTAATATTGATATGGAAGATCTAAAAGAAAAAGTAAATCAATATAAAGATAACTTATCGTGCTTAATGGTTACTTATCCATCAACACATGGGGTTTTTGAAGAAAGTATTAAAGAAATTTGTCAATTAATTCATCAAAATGGTGGCTTAGTATATATGGATGGGGCAAATATGAATGCTCAAGTAGGTTTAACCAGTCCTGCTGAGATAGGTGCTGACGTGTGCCATCTTAATTTACACAAAACTTTTAGTATTCCTCATGGAGGGGGTGGTCCTGGAATGGGACCTATCTGTGTTACTAAAGCACTAATTGATTATTTACCTGGACATGCTTTGATTAAAACTGGTGGCGAAAAGTCAATACATGCTGTATCATCTGCTCCGTGGGGTAGTGCCAGTATTTTACTTATATCTTATGCTTATATAAAAATGTTAGGTAGAGATGGTATTAAGTCTGCGACTGAGTTTGCTATTCTAAATGCAAATTATATAAAATCAAGGTTAGAAAAATATTATCAACCATTGTATACAGGTAAAAATAACCGTGTTGCTCATGAGTTAATTATAGACACCAGAGTATTTAAAAACACAAGTAAGGTTGAAGTTGAAGATATAGCCAAAAGATTGATTGATTATGGATTTCATGCTCCAACAATGTCATGGCCTGTAATTGGTACAATGATGATTGAGCCTACAGAAAGTGAAGATAAAGATGAACTAGACAGATTTTGTGATGCTATGATTTCTATCTACAATGAAATAAAAGAAATTGAGTCTGGTGTATCAGATATGAATGATAATGTTTTGAAAAATGCACCTCATAC
>JACMQJ010000035.1 GCA_014377055.1 Candidatus Sericytochromatia bacterium | reverse complement strand
ATTGAGGTTTTTTAGTTTATCCATAAGATAAGCGCCCATTTCAAAAGATTTCTCAACAAGATGTTCATCTGTCAAAACTTCAAGAGCTGTCTTTGAAACTGCACAGCCAAGAGGATTACCACCAAACGTACTACCATGATCTCCAGGCTTGAAAACACCTAGAATTTCAGGAGATGATAAAACTGCAGATACAGGGTAAAAACCACCTGATAAAGCTTTACCAACAACAATCATATCTGGCTCTACATCTTCATAATGATGAGCAAACATTTTACCTGTTCTACCCAGTCCAGTTTGTATTTCATCAATAATAAAGAGTATATTATTGTCTTGACATATTTTCTCAACTTCTTTTAAATAACCATCAGGTGGCAGATAAATACCTGCTTCTGCTTGTATGGGCTCAGTTAAAAAAGCAACTGTATTAGGTGTAATAGCATTACGTAAAGCATCAGCATCTCCAAAAGGAATTATTTTAAACCCTGGAGTAAATGGTCCAAAACCATCTTTGTATTGCTCGTCTGTAGAAAAAGAAACTATTGTAGTTGTTCTACCATGAAAATTATCTTGACAAACAATTATTTCAGCTTTATTAGCTTCAACACCTTTTTCGGTATATCCCCATTTTCTGGCCGCTTTAATTGCTGTTTCAACAGCTTCAGCACCAGAATTCATTAATAGAAACATTTCTTTTCCACTAACTTCATTTAATTTTTTGTATAAAAGTGGTAATTGATTATTTCTAAAAGCTCTTGATGTTAGTGTTATTTTTTCAGCTTGATCTTTTAGTGTTTGAATGATTTTTTCATGACAATGTCCCTGATTAACAGCAGAATAAGAAGCAAGGCAATCCATATATCTTTTTCCATCAACATCCCAAACCCAGACACCTTTACCTGATTCCAAAACAACATCCAAAGGATGATAATTATGAGCTCCTAATCTATCTTCTATTTCTATATAATCTCTACTTTGCATTTTTGCTTCAGTTGTAATCATTTTTACACCTCATTCATATTCTAATAATCTAATTTTAAACTAAAACTTAGCTCTATCAGTAGTATTTTAAACAAATAGTTACTCAAAATTATTAACCTTAATGTTTTTATAACTAGTTAAAGAGCAAAAAGATTATTAACTATCATGTATACTTATATAAAGTTAAATTATATTCTCACCGATAATTAGTTAAATATACAAAACATGGTTTTTAGCAATAAAAAAATAAATAAGCAAAAAAAAGAAAGCTTTTTATCAAGAATCATTCACAAAAAAAAACTAAAAATTAATGAACACACAAAAACATTAGTTATCGCTCATCGTGGCTTTTCTGGAATTGCACCCGAAAATACAATCGCTTCATTTCAAAAAGCAATTGATGTTGGTGCAGATATGATTGAATTTGACGTTAGTTTATCAAAAGATAACTTCCCAATGGTTATACATGATAAAACTATTAATAGAACTACAAATGGTAAAGGTAAAGTTTCAGATTTTACTTTGCAACAACTAAAAACTTTTGACGCTGGCTCGTGGTATAAAGCCAAGTTTAATGATGAAAAAATACCTACACTTGAAGAAGTAATATTATTATCAAAAGATAAAATTATGCTCAATATTGAAATAAAAAAATATTCGGTCAAAAGAGCAATAAAAATAGATGGTCTTGAATACAAAATAGTTAAAATGCTCGAGGAATATGACATGATTTCACAAGTTCTTATTTCTTCTTTTAGTAGAGTGGCTATCCAAAGGATTAAAGAATTTAACTCCGATATACCGACAGCTTTACTTTATAGATTTGGTATTAATCGAGCTTTAATTAAGCTATTTGACAAGTCAGGGATTTATTCGTTTAATCAAGGTAAGAGATTTTTCTCAAAAAAGGCATTAAATGATATTCATAACTCAGGTATCAAATTAAATTTGTATACTGTTAATCAAAAAAGAGAAATGAAAAAATTTATTAATCTTGGCGTAGATGGTATTATTACCAATCATCCAGATAAGTTGATTCAAGTAATAAATGAAATTGAAGAAAATAATTAAATAAAAGTTATTATGCTATACTCTAAACGCTTTAGAAAAAAGAATATTTTTACTATACATTTGATAAGCTCAGTAAACACGAATAATTGTTTAATATTTACCCTTATTAGTTTCTTTATTCGTCCTCATTTGCGTAATTGGTGTTAAAAATCTTATTTTTTTAAAGTAAACATATTATACGCTTATAGAGTAAAAAGATGTTATACAATATTTTACGATACATTGTAATTGTTACAGTCAAAATTTTTTTTAACTCTATCTACACAAAAAATCTCGAGCAATTACCAAAGTCAGGTGCATTAATAATTGCACCAAATCATCCGAGCACATTCCTTGACCCCCTAGTTATGAGTGTTTGGCTTGATAGACCAATATATTTTTT
>JACMQJ010000034.1 GCA_014377055.1 Candidatus Sericytochromatia bacterium | reverse complement strand
TCTTCAAGATCAATTAAGACTCTTGTCATTGTTTCCCTTGAAGTGCCAGCAATATTTGCAAAATCTTGTCTTGTCATATTATGATTAATAATGATTTTATTATTATCTTTTATTCCTATCTCGTCGGCTAAATTCATAACTGTCCTAGCTACTTTTCCAAAAGCACTTAAAAAAGCTAGATTACCAACATGCCTATCTGTCCAACGTATTTTTGTACATAGGGAAAGAATAATTTTGTAAGTTACATCAGGGTTATTTCTTAAAATCTGAGCAAAATTTTCTCTAGTAATGACAATCAAACTGGTTTTTTCTGTTGCTGTAACAGATGTTGATCTTGGTTCTCCATCAAGTAAAGAAATTTCACCAAAAAATTCTTTTGCACCCAAAAATCCCAATACATGTTCTTTTGCATCCTTAGAAGCAATAAAAACTTTTACTTTACCTTTGACAATTATATATAAACTTGTACCATTATCATATTCATGTAAAATAGTTTTTCCCTTTTCTACTTCTTTTATAATTGCTTGATTTGATAATTGTTCAAACTCATGATCATCTAAAGCTTCAAGTAAAGGAACCTCTTTCAAAAAAAATATTAATTTGTCTCGATCCATATAAGTTTTACTCATAAAATGATAATTTAAATTTATGTTAAAAATTTTCTAAAAATTAATAATAACATGTATTTTTATTTAGACAGAATTTTTTTAATCTCTTTATGTTTTCTTATCGTTAATAATACTTTAACTCTAATCTTTTTGTACTTTTTAAGCTTATTCTTTATAGATTTTTAAATTTTTTTCAGTTATAATTGTATTAATCATTAGATTCAAGATATTTTTAATGTAAAAGGGCTGTTTAATGGCAGACGAATTAGTAAAAAGTGAACAGGGTCAGGATCTAGAACAACAAAATCCACAATTTTCTGATGAAGATTTTAATACGGCTGGTGGCATAACCTCAGATACCCAAGATTCACTAGCAATTAATAGAGCAAGAGCTGCTTATGGTAGAAAAGCAGCAGGTAGTGGATTAAGAGAAAGACGCACACCACAAAGAGTTGTTACATCGGATTATGTGCATGATGAGCTTTATGAAGCAGATGATATTGATGACGATACACTAATAGCACCCGAAAAAGCATTAATAAATAAGACCTATCAATCATCGCTTAATCTAAAAGAACAAAAAGTATTTACAAATGTTGCTGAGTCAATAGGAGGTAGTGATGTATTAGCTCTACAAACAGCAGACTCTAAAGCTGGACAGACAATATCATTTAAAGTAAAAGGTATTCAATGGAAAGCGGGATATTCTAATGATTTTACAAAAACACCTCTGGGTCATACTATGCACCCTATACCATTACCGCCACCATTAGAAGAAAGACCTGATGCTCTAAAAAAAACAGGTATAGTAATAAGACCCGTTAATCCAAAGCTCCAAAAAGTCTTGAATCAGTTACTTCCAGCTTCATTCAAAAAAGAAATGGTTAGAGAAAAATCTAAAAAAGATAGATTAAAGCAACTGTCAATATTTTATTTACCATCTCCGCAATCAGCTTCGGTTGGATTTATTCATGAATTTATAGTACCAAGATCTGATGGTAGAGATGCTTTTTACTTATACATACAAACATCTGTAGGTAAAGCTCCTGTTGCTATTCTTGATGAAGTTCTTCGTACACTTGAGGCAGGTCTCCCAGATGGTGAAAAAGCGGATGTTTTTGACTATACTCAACAAGAAGAACAAGATGTATCATTGCCAGAGCCTGATTATAAGTTAGCTGAAGAAGTTAACGAAGCGATGAAACAAGTTTCAAATACATTTAATGATTCCATTGTTGTTCATTCTGTTAAACAGGGTGCAACTAATGCCCGTAATGTTTTTGTTGACTTTATGCGTCAATTTGATAAATATTTAGCTAGATTTGTTCGTGTAATGGCAGCAATAGTTTTAATATTTATGAATAGTATGCCAATGAGATTTTTTGTTCATGGTTTAAGGTCTATTACCAAAGGGATTATCCGATTGATATGGGGGCTTAATAAAGGATTACTATTAATAGCTCGTTCTCCAGTCACTGTTTCTATTATGGAAGCTTTAGGAAAAGGATTCTCTCTATTTGGTGGTGTGTTAGGTGCTATGCTCAATGGTGTTGCATACTTCTTTAGGATTATTGGAAGGGGTGTTGGATCTGTTTATTCATCAACTTCAACATTATTTAAAGATCCTGGAAACTTTAATTTAGGTATTTCTCTACCAACTAGAAAAGGTATTTTTGGAAACTCAGAAGGTACTGACGGTAAAAAGAAAGCACAAATAAAAATAAAGGGTGCAAAAAAAGCAAATATTGCCAAACCTTTACCAAAGCCAGTAGGATCTTCAACAGCTTCAATACAAGGACAAACAAGGCTTAAGCAAGTAACTAAGGTAGCTGCACCAAAAATAAAAGGAGCAACATCACTTCAGCAAATACAAGGCTCGGCTGGTGGATTGAATAATAAAGTTGGGTCTAATACCAACTCTAACAGTGCTGGAAATGGACCTTTGGGTTATTTTGAAGATGAACCTTTTTAGATAGATAAAAATAATGCAAAATGATATTTATGACCAACTTCTTGGTACAGTTCATAAGTGTAGAGAGTACAGTGAAGAGGATTATAAAGAACATTATGACACTCTAAAAGACGCTGACGAATTTTGTGCGGCAGCATCTTTGTATGCAGATGAAAGAGCTGAATTATTGGCCAATAGCCTACATCGCTACCAACAACTTATAGATAAAGCATCTGAGTTGATGAAACTTGAAACAGATTTTTTAGCAAAACAAAAAGTATGCTTTAATTTTTATACTGATATTGCCAATTTATTTGGCTTAGGTACACAAGCCTATACTACCGAATCAAAAACTCCATATATAGGTGTGAGTGAGCTTAGTTTACAGGATATTTATCTTTTACAACTAATACTACTTCATGAAATGCAACATGCTATGGATTTTGTTTTTTTTGATGGTTTTAGTATGGGAATTGCTGAAAGAGAGCTTAGAGCAAGAATAACTATCTGTCATTCACTTAATGAGGCACAAAAACAATTTAATAAGCTATATAAAAATGCCTATTTGGATCAAGCCTATTGGTATGTTATTCTCTACAACTCTCCTAATGTTGAGCAAAAAGTAAAAGAAGAATACTATGAGTTATTAGAAAAGAATGCAAAAAAGATTCTGGCTGATAAAGAGGGCGTTGTTTTTTCCCCCCTTATTCTTCGAGTTTTTGGTAGAGAGTTAGTCAGAGAAGGTGTAGATTTGCGTTCAAATATTTGCTACAAAATTAATAGTAATAAAGGTAAATTGATCTTAGAAAAATCAACCGTAAATAATCCTGTTGAAGATTTTGGGATTAGCGAGATGGATGAGCATATTACAGGTGATCTTGAAACTTCTGAGGATGAGCCTTTATCTACAAAATTAGCTAGGATAACTGGTGAAAAACTTGGAGGAGTAAATGGTAGTATCAGTCTAGTAAAAAATAAATTGATAGAGTGGCATACTTATAAGGATGAATTTAAAAACCTAAAAAAACAAGCCTCTATTGTCATAACTCGAAATTCTGAGTCATTTAATAATATTGCCAAGCCAGAAGATACATCTTTAGCAACTCCAAAGTTGATTAAGGTTCAAGCAAAACCTTATTTACCATTTGATAACTCATTATCTCAGCTAAAAAACTTAGAAATACCAAATGTTTCGATTAATACTGGTCTTGACGAGCAAGAGATAATACTACCTAACAGGCGTAGTTATAATAATGCAACCAAAAAAGAAAAAGAAGTTGATGAAATAGAAGAAGATGAAATAGCAAAAAATATGATGTCAAATTTATCTGATCTATTTGGTAAAAAACGGGAATAATATATGAATAATAATGCAAAAAAATATAATGCCTATAATGGTTCTATGGATGTAGATAAAATACTTGAAACAGAAGATATAGAAAGTTATCCACAAGATTCTTATGTCAAGCCTAGCGATATAAAAAATGTAGGTAAGCTTGATGATTACAATAAAGATAAACAAAAATTTGATCAACAAAAACAAAAAGTAGTTTTGAAAGAATCAAAAATATCAAACCAAAATCAAGAAAAAAAGCTTGATGATCTTATACCAAGTGATATTGGTAATGTGATAGATAATGTTTTTTCTACTGTAGATAACTTATTAAGCGTCACAGGTAAATTTTTTTTTAGTGGTAAGAAAAGAGAAAAATCACCAAAAATTATAAAGCCAATACAAAATCTTGCACCAAGAGTTTCTGTACCTGTCGTTCAACAAACTACTAAACCTGTTATTGCAACTAAGCCTCAAGTCCAACAAATACAAGCAAAGCCTAATTTACCACAAAGTACTAGAGTTCAAATGTCGCCACAATCACAAGTACAATCAAGCCAAATTAAGACTATTAAAAAGGATGATGTAGAAGTTGATAATAGTCCCTTAGTGACAAGGATAACGACTATTTCTGATCTTGATTTACCATTAGAAATATTAAATGATCCTGATGTAGTAAAATATTTTGATCAAATGAAGCTTTATGAAAAAAAAGTTGATGGAGGCTTATGTTCAAAAACGCAAAAGCAAGTTGAAAATATACTTAAAAAAGGTCGATGGGGCAAACTATTTATGATTAGTTTTGATCGTCTAAAAATTAATAGTATGATGGTTTCAGCAGATGCAGGACTGCAAAGGTTTAATGGTATGTCACCTGTTTATAAAGCTTTAGGACGTAATTTCACCAACACAGATGAATTAAAAAAGGCTATAGAAGATGATATTAATACGTATCTAAAAAATGGTGAAGGTTCAGGCGAATTTCATAAATTCACCTACAAAATTAATAGAAAAAAATAGATAT
>JACMQJ010000190.1 GCA_014377055.1 Candidatus Sericytochromatia bacterium | reverse complement strand
TCAAAATCTCCAACTAAATTGGTTATTTCTCTATTTGTAGTTTTAAAATCAAAATCAAAGTTTTTTAGCTCAGGGTATTTTTCTGCATCAACTATTTTAGTTAGATCTAAGCTTGCAGAGTATTTAGTATTTAATGGTAATTCTTTTTCTGGAATAAATATTAAAGTTCTTTCATCTTTCCATTGAATTTTACCATTAATTTTTGGACTAAATGATAGAATGTAACTGCTTAAGTCTTTTTTAGTTTCTTTTTTGTCGACAATAGGTGAAACAAATCTAACTGTTATTTGTGCATTTGGTGGTATTGTTCCAGATGTAGCTTGTCCAACTACTTTGGCGACTTCAATTGAATAATTGGTATCAGTTTTTAGTTTTTTTTCTCCGCAAGATATTATGGATGAAATAATTAAAATTAAAAATATAATTTTTAGAAAGTTTTTTAAGTTGCTTATTTTCATATTTAATTTTAGAATAAAGAATTTTCAGTAACTTAATTTTACAATATTTGTAACCGATAGTTAAGTACTTTTTCTAATTAATTACAAACTATTAAACTTAAATCATCTAAAACATCACACATTATCAAAATAAATATCAAAATAAGTGATTGAGACTACTTTAACTTTTTTATTTTCGTTGTAGAATGTGTATTGTTAAGCGATTGTAAATACCAACTCAAGCTTATGTTTAATTAGTGGTTAAAAAATACTTTACATATCATAATATTAAATAACAATTTTTGGATAATAATTTTAATTGGATCATAAAATGAAAGAACTTTTACTTGTTGATGATGACGAGGCAACTTTACTCATAGTAAGTAAGTATCTTAATAATTCGGGATATAAAATATTTACTGCGAGGAATGGAGAAGAAGGATTTCAACTTCTTAATAAAGAAGCTTCTATAGAGATGGTTGTTGTCGACGTTGTTATGCCTGTAATGGATGGTGTTGCTTTTTGTAGAAAAATGAGATCTAACTATAAATTTGTAAATTTACCAATACTAATGTTAACGGCAATGGCAAATATAAGTGATAAGTATGTTGGTTTTGATGCTGGAGCAGATGATTATCTAACCAAGCCATTTGAACCACTTGAGCTTTTGTTAAGAGTACAAGCATTGATGAAAAGAAATCGCAAATTTGAGCAAATATCTGGTTTTCCAGAAAAACAAAATAATGACTGCATTAAAATTAATAAAGAAACTTTTTCGGTTAATATAAGAAATAAAGAAATATATATGACGTTAGTTGAATTTGATATAATATCTTATTTATTTAGTAACTCAGGTAAACCAATTTCAGTTGAAGAGATATTACAAAAAGTAATGAGATATCCTCCAAAAACAGGTAATCCAGAAACTATACGTACACATATAAAGAATATTAGAGCAAAAATAGAGATAGATTCTTCTAATCCCAAAAATATAACAACTGTTCCAAAAAGAGGTTATATGTTTAATAATATAGCTTCTCAATAATCACCTTTAAATGATAGAATACATTACTTGTGTATATCTATGTATCAAGCTAAAATACATTTAATAGGTGTTTTTTTTTAATAAACTAAAAAAATATTAACTTAAAATCAAAACAACTTTTATAAAGAGAGGAAATGCTTATGTCAGAAATGATTAATCAACCACGTAAAAGCAATGAGCAAGTTGCGGAAGAGTTAACAGCAGAAGACTTAATGAATGATGAGTTAATAAATAATGATGCTCTTGATGACATATATAATAAACTGTCCGAAACACCTTTTGATCAGGAATTAGAAGAGCTAGAAGATGCCGAATATACAGAAGATTTGCCTGATCATGATCATATAATTGATGAACCAGAAGAAGAACTTGAAAGTAATAATGAGCAAGAACAAGAAGATCTTGACTTAGAAGAATTTGACAAATCATCAGACGAATCATTTGAAAATATGGATGCAGAATCAGACTCATTTCTTGACTCAGATCCTTTAGATGATGAATTACCAATAGAAGACTTTGAAAATAATGATGACCATATTGAAGAATATGTTGAAGAATCAGAAGAGCAAATCGAGAATCAAGATCTAATAGATGAAGATTTATTGGATCAAGATATATCTGACGATGTTGTAAATAGCGAAGAGATTGAAGAAGTTAATCAGGAAGTTGTTCCTGAATTACAACAAGCACTACAATATGACTTTGAAGAAGTAAAAAAAGAAATACAAGCACCTCTAAATATTGAAAATGCTGCCCAATATTTATTAAGTTTGCCAATACTTGGTGATATTGTTAAAGAAACATTTTTAGCAAATGTAAAAAAAGAAACAGATGATGTAAAGTTACGAGGTATAAGAGTTGCTACACAAAAAGAAATTGTATCCGAGTTAAAAGAACAAAGACAACCTTATATAGTTACTCATTTTACCACTCAAGAAAACTTTTGTAATGTTGATAAAAATTGTCCAAATAAACTTTTTAAATCTGTTTATTATGAGATCAGTAATCCAGTAACTAATAAAAATGTGATGTTAACTTCACAAATGTTCCACAATATCACCAGACATAATATGGCATATTTTAATGAGCCTCTTCTAAATCTTGGTAATAGTCCTCAAGGATTTTATGACGCTTATCTGCCATGTACTGATTTAATAAAAGTTTTGGAAAAATCCAATGCTTCTGAGCAGATACTTGATGAGCTAAATCAAATAAAAGATAAAATAGAATATCTTGAAGATCAAAGATTTGCTGCTGTAAGAGCCAATATAAAGTATGATATGAGTGTTTTTGAACAAACAGAATATGAAAAAGAACATAATATCATTCCTTTTTATTCACTGCTTAGAACAATGGTAAATTGGGGTGCAGAAGATATTCACATCAAAGCTGGATTTAGACCTATGGGTGTTGTTAGCGGTAATGTTGTTCCTTGTCCTAACTTTCCTGATTTTTTAACCCCAGAACGTACCAAATATTATTCAAACTATCTATTAACTGAGCCTCAGCAACAACAGTTTGAAGAAACCTTAGAGATGGATAACTCATTTTATGTACCAGATGTTGCCCGTTTTCGTTGTAACATGTATCATTCTCAAGGAGCTGCGGGTTTAGTATTCAGAGTTATACCAACCAAAATAAGACCTGTTGAGGTTTTGGGCGTTCCAATGATTTTAAAGAAGCTTGTTTTTGAACGATTGGGCTTGGTGCTTGTTACTGGTCAAACTGGTAGTGGTAAAACGACTACTCTAGCTGCAATAGTCGAATTTTGTAATGTAAATAGAGCTATTCATATTCTCACATTAGAAAATCCTGTTGAGTATGTTTATGAAAGCAAGAGCTCTATCTTTACTCAAAGAGCCATCGAAATAGATTCGTTAAGTTTTCCTATGGCTATGAGAGGAGCGTTAAGACAAAAGCCTGATATTATTCTGATAGGTGAAATGAGAGATCCTGATACTATCATGGCAGGTCTAAAAGCAGCTGAAACAGGTCATTTGGTTATGAGTACATTACATACAAATGATGCCGTCCAAACAATTAATCGTATTGTTAATACATTTCCACCACATGAGCAAGAAACAATCAGGGTTCAAGTTGGTAGTACCATTAAAGCTTGTGTGGCTCAAAGACTTATTCCGAGATTTGATAAGCCCGGAAGAGTATGTTCAATTGAGGTTTTATTAGTAACACCAAATGCCAGAGGACAAAATACTAGAGGTTATATCATCCGTAATGAAGTACCTGAATTATATAAAGTTGTTGCGACTAGTGGCTATGATGGTATGCAATCAATGAATATGGCTCTTTTTGAACATTATAAAAATGGTGTAATAACTCCAGATGATGCCTTATCATATTCTGATAATCCTGATGAAATTACCAGATGGATTAGAGAAGACATGGGACTTGGTGTATCCAATATGTAGAAATTTAGGTTAAAAATATCTAACCTAAATTTCTACAAATATCCATATTTTGTATTTATACTTGTTCAAAATTGGTTTACAAAATTAAAGCTTTGTTCGGGTTGAGCTACGTCTCAATACTCTTTGCAAAAAACTGCAAACCAATTTTACTTGAGTATAACAATTGTTTAAAGATAACTTATTGATTGATAGTCAAAATGGTGCTTATTTGATATACAAAAAATTCACCCATCTTTGATTATGCTAAAATGATTAATGTATTTTTATAATAGAGCAAAAAATGGAAAATAAAGTTTCAAAGCCCGTATCGTTATCAGTTGTCAGTATGAGTAATTTAATGGGTACATCTTATGCCAATATTTTTGGTAAAGTCCATGGTGGTATTATTTTAAAAAAAGCTGACGAAATAGCTTATGTTTGTGCTTGCAAACATGCAGGTTTTCAATGTGTTACAGCCTCAGTTGATCGAGTTGATTTTTATCATTCAATAAATATTGGTGATGTTGTTACTTTTGAAGCCTCGGTTAATCTTGTTGGTAGATCATCATTAGAAATAGGTGTAAAAGTTACTGCTGAAAACTTATTAAAAGGAGAAAGAGTACATACCAATACTTGTTATTTTACAATGGTTGCTCTCGATAGTAATGGTAAGCCAACAGAAGTGCCAAGATTAGAATTAGAAAACGATAATGATCTTAGGCGTAATGTAGAAGCACAATATAGAAGACAGCAAAGACTTGATCAAAGATTTCAAAAAAATACTAACAAAGAATAAACTTGATGTTTAAAAATATTATAACTATTGCTGTTATATCTTCTTTAATATTTAATTTACCTGTATTTGCTGCTTTTGACGATGAAATTAATCAGCAAAAATCTTTATTGCAAAAAAACTTTAATGTTCAACCCAATAATTTCTTGATCCAAAAATCAGCAATTACCAACTCAAATCCTGAGTTTATTAATGAAAATCCTGAACCATTAAAAAATTATAAATTGTGTATTGGTGATAGTGTTCAAATTCATTTACTTAGTAGAGATATAGAGCTTGAATATACATTAGAAATTGGTGCAGAAGGTAAAATTTTTATACCAAAAATAGGCGAGTTTTTAGCTTATAATTTAACTACCGATCAACTTAATAACAAAATTAAAAGCAAAATTTTTAAAAGGTTAAAAGAATTTGAATTATCAGTTTTATTGATAAAAATCCATCAAATAAAAGTTTTTATGACTGGATATGCTCTAAAACCTGGAGTCTATCAAATTACCTATGATACAAGATTAATGGATTTTTTGCGACAAATTGAAGGCATAACCGAGAATGGTTCTTTGCGTAATATTGAAGTATCATCAAAAAATAGTAAAAAAACTTATGACCTTTTTAATTTTATTTATAAAGGAAATATTGAAGAAAATCCAAAATTAAAAACAGGAGATAAAGTATACATTCCTTATATTAATAAAAGGATTACAGTGATTGGTAATGCTCTAAAACCTGGTATTTATGAGTTTAAAGATAAAGATAACTTGCTAGATATAATAAAGCTTGCTGGGGGTCTAGGTAATGCCGCTGCAGTAGATAAAATAACTCTTTGGAAAAATGGTATGAATTATGCTACTCAATCATCTAATCAAATTGATTTAAAAAATAATGTTAATCTTGCTGAAAATAAGTTAAATGATGGCGATGTTATTTACATACCTACATTTAAACAGCCTCAAGAAGACTTACAAGTTTATATTTATGGTCAAATAAATCGAGCTGGTACATTCCCATTTAAAGAAGGGACTAAATTTTCGGATTATATAAAATTAGCAGGTGGAGCAAATTCGGTTGCAGATCTCGAAAAAGTAAAAGTCACTAGAATAAAAAATATTAACGGAAAACCTGTAACTGAAACCTTTATAGTCGATGCTAATGATATTATTTATAACGGTAACATACAAAAAGATTTTTTTATCTCTGCAAATGATGTAATATTTATACCAGAACGATTTTTTAATTTTAGAAACTTTACTGATATTACGGGAGTAGTCTTATCATCTCTTGGAATAATCAGTTTAGTGATAAGCTTTATAAATAAAAAATAAAATGGAAGACAACTTATACAACTACTACTTAACTATTAAAAAACACATAATTTTAATAGTTTTAAATGTTATTTTAATTACTTCAATTACAGGATACACTGTTTTTTTTTAATTAAGCCTGAGTATGAAGCCGAAGCTTCGATATTAATTCCTCAAAAAGAATCTTCATTAGGTAATATTTTTAGTAATTTGGGTCTTTCTGTTCCTGAGCTACCAACTAATAATTTACCAATGTTTGGTAAAGCCTCAAACAATACACAAGATTTTATTAGTATTCTTAGAAGTAGAAAATTGGCTGACAGTATTATCAAATCTCTTCATTTAGAAAAAAATAATGAGATTTATGATCGAGATAATCCAAGTTTTCAAAATACGGTTGAAGAGTTTCAAAAAAAGGTTAAAATCTTTGCCCCTACCAACAAAGATAGTACTATCAAAGTTAAAGCTAGATTTAAAGATAAGAGTATTGCTATCAAAATATGCAATAAATATTTTTATCAATTAAACCGCTATCTCAAAGAAAATAATTATCTTTCAACAACTAGGAATAGAAAATTTGTTGAAGAACAATTAACTCGTATTACAGGAGAACTCAGAGTTGTAGAAGTTGATTTACTTAATTTTAAAAAAACAAATAAAACAGTTTCATTACCTGATGAAATAACTGAATATATCAAGTACATTTCTGATCTTGAAGGTCAAGAATTAAAATCAAAAATTGAATTAAAAGATCTAGCAGAAAAAATTAAAGTAACTACTCAAAAAATATCGGATTTTAATCCTGAATGGCAAAATGCTCTGAGAGAATTAGAAATAAATCAAGCAGGTCTAAAAACACGCCAAAAAGTATTGGAAGATGCAAAAACTAAATATTTCAAATTACTAAATAGCTTACCAAGTAAAGGTCTAGTCATGGCAAGATTAGAAAGAGAACTAAAAATTAAAAATACTCTATATCTACTATTTACTCAACAATTAGAATCAGCTAAGATAGAAGAAGCAAAAGAATTAGATCCTTTTAAAGTATTAGATAGTGCTTTTGTTTCTAATAAGCCTGTTTTTCCAAGAAAGAGAATTACCACAGCAGTCGGTTTTGTTATGAGCCTAATTATTTCGATTTTATTTGCTTTTTTTATTGAATATTGGCAAAAAGCCTCTAAATTATCAAATGTTTTAGATTCAGAAGATATTACAATAAAAGATGAGCAAGAATAATTTAGATTTGTATTTTCTTTTATTATTTTTTAGATTTTTACCACTCACCTGTATTTGGCATAGATAACCAAGGTTCTTGAGGTGCAAGAGGAGAATCTTTTTGTAATAACTCAATAGAAATATTATCTGGTGATCGAACAAAAGCCATGTGTCCATCTCTTGGGGGTCTATTGATCGTTAC
>JACMQJ010000189.1 GCA_014377055.1 Candidatus Sericytochromatia bacterium | reverse complement strand
TTTTTAAGGAAAAATAGATCTAAAGATATTTTACAGTTGAAAGAGAATATTACAAAGGCATTCTCACTTATAAGTATTGATGATATTAAAGGATGGTTTAATCATTGTGGATATTCTTGTACTTTAAATTAAAGGGAATAGCAGTATTGAACTAAATTTAGAAAAGTTTTTTGGAAAATATATTCGTAAACAATTTATTATTGAAAATAATTCTGACATAATTACTTTAGCTCCTGTATTAAAATTAATTTTTGTTTTGCTAAATTAATTTTAATACAGGAGCTTGCCTTTATATATCTTTAGTAATAAATGTTTCGGAACTGTCTATGGTATTGTAATGATACTTTTATTTTAGTTGTTGCAAAAAAAAACTCTCTTTCGAGAGTCCAGTCTATTAGTTCACTTTATTTAAATTATTTACATTTTTTCTTTGTTAATTGAACTATTTAATTGCTTGACCTTCAAGTGTTGATCTTAACATCCAAGCATTTTTTTCATGCTGTTGCATTAAGCCTGTTAAAAAGTCGGTTGTACCAGCATCTTTATATTTGTCTTGACAAGTTTCAAGATCTGTTCTTATACATTTAATAATTGATTCATGATCATGAAGAAGATTTTCTATCATTTTCATCGCAGTAGGGTATTGTCCTGGCTGCTCTTTAATTCTTGAATGTTCTTTAAACTCTTCCATTGTACCCATAGCATGTCCACCTATCATACGATTTCTTTCAGCAACTTGATCCATTATTTCAGCTAATTCTTCATATTGGGTTTCAAGAAATAGATGTAACTCATGAAACTGAGATACTACAATATTCCAATGATAATTTCTAGTTTTTGTATATAATGTAAATTCATCTGAAAGAAGTACATTAAGTAGTCCTACAACGCCTTTTCTTGATTCTTCAGATAATCCTATATCAACTTTCATATTTTTTTCTCCTTTTACTTAAATTTTTAACTTTATTATTCTTAATCAAGTTATATAAATAATAACTTAATTCAAGAAATATTGCAATAGGTTAAGAAGAAATATTTTTGAAATTAAAATTATTTCATACTATGAACGTTTTATAAATAAACATATTTTAACCACAGATTACACAGATAAAGATGAATAATTTTTAAAATATTTCCTCTTATTCGTTTCTTTATTCAATTCATTTGTGCCATTCATAGCTAAATCTTATTTATTTAAATAAAAATAGCAGTACTGTTTTGATAATACTGCTAAGGTTAGTTAGATAAGTTTTTTTTATTTGTTTTTGCTAATAACATTCATATTATTAAATAAAACGGATGGTAATTTTTTTGTACCACCAGAAATCCATCTACCATTTTTTTCAATATCTTTAATATCATTAAGAGCATCAAAAGTATTACCAGCTATCATACAATCTTTTATTCTGCCAACAACTTTACCTTTTTCAATCAAAAATCCTAAAGCTATATTTAATGAAAAAGCTCCCGATAGTGTATTACCTTGACCAGCACCAAGTAATTGATCAATTATTACACCTTCTTCTACACCTTCAACCATTTCGCTAAAAGTTTTGTCTCCACCTTCAAAAACTAAAGTTGATAATGAAGGACTAACACCACTAAGACCACCTCTAAAACCATTACCTGTAGATTTTGTTTTTGCCTCAGCAGCAGTTTGTATATCATAATAAAAACCATTTAAAATTCCATGTTCAATGAATGATTTTTTTGTGGTAGGTGTACCCTCATCATCAAAATGTAATGGATTAGTTCCCTGACTAGGATCCTCATATATAGTAATTCTTTCATCCATAACTTTTTTACCTAGTTTTTTTGTAAAATATGAAGACCCTTTCAAAATAGCATTACCATTAAGAGCAGGCTCAATAGGTATTAGTAAAGAATTCATTGCTTTTGGGGTAAAAATAACAGGCATTGATTTTGTATTAACCTGAAAAATAGCCTTACTGTTTTTTAATAATTCCAAAATGCGATTACTAAGTTCAAGATAATTTATTTCGGTTGAATTAATAGTTGAGCCGTCATAAATACCTAACATATCATTACCACGAATAAGTTGACTGTATAAAGAAAATGAAATAGCATCTCTTTCTCTATGTCCAGAGACTCCATTGGTATTCATAATTATTTCTCTTGAAGAATTATAGTTAAGAGATACGCCATTAATGGTTTCAGGTTCATTCTTTAAAGTATATTCAATTAAGTTTTTGCCTGTGTTAACTAAAAATTCCATGTCAGGAGCTTTTTTCATTTTGATACTGCTACTTTCAATTTTATTAGTTGGAAAATTCCAATCAACTTCAGTACCAAACTCAGCAACTTCTACGGCAAATTTAACCAATTGACCAAATTTACTTGGTTCTAAATCAGTTGTACTGGAAAATCCAAGTTTTCCATCTTTAATTACTCTTAGAGCCACACCACTTATGTCTTTTGTTTCAACTGATTTAAGCTTATTTGATTCAAAATTAACTGGTGTAGATTTATTTTCGAGGTAATATACTTCTGCTGAATCTACATATTTAGAAGCAATATCAAGAATTTCATTTATCATTTGTTTTAACCTTATTTGCCACCAACAATAACATTTTTTATTTTTAGGTTAGGACCACCCATACCAACAGGTAGAGGAGATTGACCTGCTTTACCACAGCCACCACCACCATCAGGCCAACCAAGTGTATCGCCTAAACCATCAATATTGTGTAATGTTTCAAACACATTTCCAGTTAAGACAACATCTCTAACAGGCTCTTCAACTTTACCATTTCTAATCATATAAGCTTCGGCAGCACTAAATGTGAATATCTCTCTATTGGTCATACCACCATAATATCGACGTGCATAAATACCTTCCTTGACATCGCCAATTAAATCTCTAAATGGTGTTTTACCAGCTTCTATATATGTATTAGTCATTCTAACAATAGGTGCAAAACGATAGTTAAGACATCTAGCATTACCAGTAGGTTTTTCACCCATTCTGGCCGCAGTTTCTCTTGAATGCAATCTACCTGTCAAAATACCATTTTGGATTAAATAAGTTTTATGAGCGGGAACGCCTTCATCATCAAATTGATGAGTTCCTCTTTGATTAGGATATAAGCCACTATCAACTACATTAAGAATATCAGGGCCAAAACGCTTACCAATAGTAAATAATTCTTTCATTTTTTCATTATTATAAATAGAGTCAGCTTCGCTAAGATGTCCAAAAGACTCATGAATAAAAACACCTGCTAAGACAGGATCAAGTATTACAGTATATTTACCACCTTTGACAGGTCTAGCTTTTAATTGGCTTAAGGCTCTAGTAACAGCTGCATCAATTTTATCTTCCATTCTTTCAACTGCACCATAATCATCATTTGTTCCCCAAGAAACTGAACCTTGTTGTACTAAATCACCTGAACGGGTTATGACGACAAATGCACCTTTGGCATCCATTTTTTCTATATCAAGATAAGTACCATCAGAATTAGCATAATATATCTTTTTATAAGTATCTGTATAACTAATTCGAGTTGTTTGTACCTCTGGAGAGGCATGAAGCATTTTATTATTATAATATTCTAAAAGATTTTTTTTATCTGAAAGTGGAATACTTCTAGGATCTTTTATTATTTCGGGTCTAATAACCATATCTACGGGATCGACAGGATAAAGCATAGTTTGATCATTACCAACAAATTTTGCTTGTTTAACTGCTTGATCTACCTTATCTTTGAGATCATCAAGATTATTAAATGATACAAAGCCCCACCCGCCTTTATGTAAAGCTCTTACACTACCACCTACACCGTAGGATTTGCCAATATCCTCCATATTTCTTCCCAAGAATGAAATGGAGCAACCTTCTGTTTTTTCAATTCTTATATCCAAATAATCAACATCAGCTTTTTTTATTAAGCTTGCTAAGAGTTCTTTCATAAAGTATCTAAACCTTCCAAATTTAATTATTTTTAAAATTAAACCGTCTATATCAACTTAGATTATATTAAACACTCAAAGTTAAAAGGATAAAGTATAAAAAAAATTAATATAATATACA
>JACMQJ010000188.1 GCA_014377055.1 Candidatus Sericytochromatia bacterium | reverse complement strand
AGATCAACAGACGATTTACCACCAATAACAACATCAATAAGATCCCAATCAAAACTATACTTACCAAAAATATGCCTTGTCTCTTCCATATCTTCGAGTGCATCTTGATATATACCAAGTATTTCTTCACTATTAATCACAATTCTATCTTCCTCTGGAATTTTATTAATCGGTTCTGTTGGTATATCAATTAGCTGAGTGAATCTATTTTTTTCAAGTAGTATTGCAGGAGTTTCCGCATTCAAAGCTAAGTTATTATTAGTATTAACAACACTCTCTAAATTAATCAAATTATTTGACTCCAATAAGTTTTTATTTTTATTCAGCTTATCATTTAATATATTATCTTTAATCATAACTAACAAAATTTTGTTATTGCCAGCATCTTAAATTCTAATACAAAATATATGCTTTTTATATTATTTTAGCGAAATTATATTAAATAATTTAGAAAAACAAAAAACAATTAATTTTTAAACAGCTTCTCTAATATAAAATGGTGATACTTCATGAAATTGTTTACCAAAACCACTTTTAATAAACTCATCAGTTATAAAAGCTACATGTGATGGCTTTAAATAAAAATTACTATCTAAAATGACTTTTTCGGACAAATTATTAAAATAAACCTCATTATTGGTAAAACCATGATTTAAAAGAATAATCTCATTATTAAGAGAATTTAGATAATCTTTTAAATCAACCAATTTAATAACTTGAGATGAAGAAAGATATTCAATATTATTATTCTCAACTTTAGCAACACACAGGTAAGCTTCTTCTCTTTTTATATCAATCATTGGACAAATAAATTTATCTGTTTTATAAGCTAATAAAATTGCTTCTATTTTGGTAAAACCGACTATTGGTATATTTAAAAACTGTGATAAAGTTTTGGCAACAGCAACCCCTGCTCTTGTACTAGTATAACCACCAGGGCCCGTTATAACACCAACTCCATTTAAGTCATAATGAGTTTTACCAATATTTTTAAACATATCATCAAGTATATTAATTATTTCTTCATTTTTTAAGCTAGACTTTTCTAGTTCAGCCAATATAATATTATTTTCTATAAGACATAAATTTATATTTTTTTCGGATGTATCAATCCCAAGTATCAACAAAGCTTTTAATTTCCTTTAAAATAGGTTCATATTTTTTAATGTTTGAGCTTATGCTAAATGTTCTACCTTCTTTTTTATGAAAAATATCAACCATGATTATATTGTCAGATAGATTATATTCCCCTAATTTTTCAGACCATTCTATTAAAATAATACTATTATCATTAATAAAATCTTCTATGCCAAGATCAAGTATTTGATTAACAGTATCAAGTCTATACAAATCAAGATGGTAGATATTAAGATCATTTTTGACATATTCATTAATGAGGGTAAAAGTAGGACTGGTGACATCTTCATCAATCCCTAAACCTTTGATTATTCCCTTAGAAAAATGGGTTTTACCTGCACCCAAATCACCTTTAAGATAAATAATTAAAGGAGAGGATAAGAGATTACCAAATTTTTCACCTAATTTAAATGTTTTAGCTTCATCTTTAACAAATAAATCTATTTTCATAACAAAAAAAATTATCCTCTAACATATTTTTATAACAAAATTAACTCAGCATAGCATTATAACACATAGGATTCAGTCTAAATTATTATCTTCTAAACGTTTTATTAAAATAATCTAATCTAGCATTGATGAAAGATACAAGTATGACGAATTTAATTTACCTGATTCAGCTATAGTTGCTCTTTTGATAATATCATCTTTATCTTCACCAATCAAATTTGGTAAAACATACTTCAAAAACTCATCACCGAAATCTTGAGAAGCGTCTTTCGGTAATTCACAAGGTAGATTATCTACAGCCATAACCCCTATAGATTGTGGATTATAAAAATCAACTTCCTTTTGATTTATAGGATCATATCCATAAAAAGGTGCTTCTATTGTTGTTGACCTGATGGTTGAAGCAATAGGTCCTGCTACATCACAGCTTATATCTGCAATAACTTTTATTCGACAATCATTTGCTTTTAGGTCATCGTCACTAATTAATTTATCCGCATTTGGATTCCAATAATGACAAGCTATATATAAGTCGGTTGCTTTTGTGTATTTTGCAAAATCAACTTTATAGTTTTCAGGGTTATTGTAAAAATTAGGCGTATTCCATTCTCCAGCTTTAGCAAGATAAAAATCTTTTGATCTCAATCTTGTGCAAACAGGTTCATTAAAATCATTATTCAAAAACTCTTCTGGTGTAACGTGTCTTATACCTATTTTATCAATTATTTCTAATGCACCAAAAGCAACTCTACCATCACCAGTAATTAAAACCTTAAAATTATTTGGTAGTTTTAGTTTATCTAATTCGGCTTCTACAAGAGCTTTACTATCAAGTTTATAAGCTGGTTCGATGTCATATAAATTTAATTTTTTGCCTACAGTTAAAAAAGCATTATAACAACCGACTATACCAGCATATCTACCAAAACCAATCAATCTTTTACTTTCT
>JACMQJ010000033.1 GCA_014377055.1 Candidatus Sericytochromatia bacterium | reverse complement strand
TATGAGTAAAGATGCTGTTTTTGCAGGTCGTAATGATGGAAGATTTATTTTCCCTCAATTTCATTGTGGTTTTGATGCAATGTTTTCTATAGCTATGCTTGCTAAGCTTATTTCTAGCAAAGAAACATCAATATCAAGACTTATAGCAGATATACCACCTATTAATTATAAATTTGAAACTATACCTTGTATGACAGAACAAAAAGGAACAGTCATTAGAAATTTAGTGGAAAAAACTAGAGGTCTAAAAGTTGATTTGCTTGATGGTATTAAAATTCATAGTGATGATGGAAGCTGGGTTTTAGTTTTACCTGATGCAACTGAACCATTGATTAATATGTATGCTGATGGTAATAATCAATCCTCTGTTAATCAGATATTTAATAAGTATAAAGAGATGACTAATGAAATAATTAGTAGCTCAGCTCCGATTTAGATTTATATTTTTTAAAATAACAAGGGGTTTAAACCCCTTGTTCAAATTTCAAGCTCTAATTCTACAGGGCAATGATCTGAACCCATAATATCTTTTTGGATCTTTGCATTAGTTACCTTATCCATTAAATCTTCTGTAACAAAATGATAATCTATTCTCCAACCAATGTTTTTTGGTCTAGAAAAAGTTTTCATATTCCACCAAGTATAATTTCCAGGTTCTTTATTAAATTCTCTAAATGAGTCTACATAACCATCAGCAACTATTTTATCCAACCATGCTGTTTCTACAGGTAAGAATCCAGATACTTTAATATTTTCTTTTGGTCTGGATAAATCAATCGCTTTGTGAGCAATATTATAATCTCCACAAATAATCAATTTTTTACCATTTTTTCTTAATTCAGAACAATGAGCAAAAAAGTGTTCAAAAAATTCAAGCTTGTATTGTAATCTACCTTCCATATTTCCATTAGGAAAATAAACATTTAAAAGAACGAAATCACCAAAATCTGTTTGAGCAACTCTTCCTTCATTATCAAAATTTTCTATACCAAACCCTGTTGAACAAGAAAGAGGTTTTATTTTTGAAAAGGTCGCAACACCGCTATAACCTTTTTTGCGAGAACATGAATGATATAGAACATGATAATTTTCTGGAATTCTTAGAGCATCATCAAGCTGATCAGGTGAGGCTTTTGTTTCTTGTACACAAAAAATGTCAGGATCTTCTTCTTTTAGATAATCAAATAAACCTTTTTTTTGTACCGCTCTAATACCGTTAACATTCCACGAAACTATCTTAATTTTCATCTTAAATCTTTATTTTTGTTATTTATATTTTATTCTTGTGTTAAAGTCCAGCTAAAACGAGCTGGAAAGATACAAACTTCGAGTACTATACCTAATACTTTTGTATATTCTTCTATTTTTTCTAAAAAACTTACTTTTTCTATTTCTTCTTCTAGCTTTATTATTTGACCAGGCATGCTGTTTGATTCAATTCTATTTAATTCAAATTGCTTATTTAGTTTACTTTTTTGCAGAAAGAAAAGTAAACTCTTTTTCTTTTTTTCAATAGTTTCTTTTATTTCATCCATCAAAGCTATCTTGGTATTGTATTCATCAGTTATTTTTTCTAATTTTTGATTTAGTTGCTTTATTGCTTTACCAAGATCAGAGTATTTTTGTCGATAGATATCTCCACCACTTTCGTGAAAATCTTCGCTAAGACTAAATAGCATAGTTCGAGCCAAATGTATTAATGAATTATTATCTTTATCCAAATCTATACCAAAAATTAAACATTTTAAGGTTTTTTCGGTATTACCATTAAGTAAATTAGATAATGCTCCCTGATAAATATCATTAGAATCAATATAAGCAAAGTCTAAACCCTGAAGATATTTTGGTGATTTA
Source organism: Candidatus Sericytochromatia bacterium (assembly GCA_014377055.1). GTDB lineage: Bacteria > Cyanobacteriota > Sericytochromatia > UBA7694 > JACMQJ01 > JACMQJ01. The sequence continues at coordinate 5,651 of JACMQJ010000033.1, read as the reverse complement.
AGATCACCCATTACATTGGATATTACCTTTTTTAGAGATACTGATTCTTTGGACTTCATTTATTTAAACACATCTTTTTGCAACATATTTTTTATTCATATTAACAGAAATATTTTCTTTATTAAAGACTTAAAAAAAATATTTTTTGTTTTTAGACAACACTTGCAGGATAATTAATTCTTTTTAGAGTTTTTAATATATCTTTTTGGTCAAGGTTATCGCCACTTATAACCAAATTTTTTTGACTAAGATCAAAGTTTAGATTAGAATGTTCAATACTTTCTAAACCTTTTGTGATATTACTTATACACCCATTACATGACATGCTAGGTATATTTAATTTAATTTCCATCTTATCACCTATTAAAATAAGTTTCTACAAGATTATATTAGCAGAAAATTTACAAGTATGTTGTACAGATAGACTTTTTACGACTAAGATTTTGCATTAAATATTTATAACTTATTTTTTTATTATAATGGCAAAATTACTATCAAGCCTTTTTTATATATATTTTTAATGATAATATTTTTAATTAGTCTTTAGAGATTATTATAATTTGAGATTAATATGAATAAGTTATTTGGAACAGATGGTGTTAGAGGAGTTGCTAATAGTGAGCTAACTCCAGAATTAGCTTTTAAGCTTGGTAGAATCGGTAGTTATATTATTACAAAAAATAATACCAATAAAAATAAATTTATAATAATTGGTCGTGACACAAGGCAGTCAGGTGATATGTTATCAGCTTCAATTAGTGCAGGTATATGCTCTTTAGGTGTTGATGTTTGGGATATAGGTATTGCACCAACTCCAGTTATAGCTTGGTTAGTTAAAAATTTTAAGGCTCAAGCTGGTGTCGTAATTTCGGCTTCACATAATCCAGCTAAAGATAATGGTATTAAATTTTTTAATCATGAAGGCAATAAATTGGCTGATGAGCTAGAAGCTGAAATAGAAGATATTATAGCTAGTAATATGGATGAGTTGGCAAGACCTACAGGCGAATATGTTGGTAGAATAGAAAATAAAACTGACATTGTTTCTTCATATATTGTATTTTTGGAAGAATTAATGTCATATCCCATTGATAAATTAAAAGTTGGTATTGACACAGCTAACGGGGCAAATTATCATCTTGCATCTTATGTCTATGAATCATTAGGAATAAAACATTTTGTTATTAATTGTAATCCTGACGGAAAAAATATTAATAATAACTGTGGATCAACTCATCCAGAAAGCTTAAAAAAATTGATCTTAAATGAAGGTTTAGATTTAGGAATTGCTTTTGATGGAGATGCTGATAGACTTTTGGCTATGGACTCACAAGGTCGTATCGTTGATGGTGACGAAATAATTTTTATTTGTTCAAAATATTTACCAATTTTAGCTGATAATAAAACTATTGTAGCAACAGTAATGAGTAATCTTGGTTTTGAGCAAGCAATGAAAGCTTTAGGTAAAGAATTCATTAGAGCTAAAGTTGGTGACAGATATGTTTCTGAGCAAATCGCTATTTCAGGAGCAAAAATAGGTGGTGAACAATCAGGACATATAATCTTCCCTGAACTTAATACAACAGGTGACGGTCTACTTAATTCATTAATGCTTTTGCAAGCAATTCATAGAAGTGGCAAATCACTTGCTGAATTAAAAGATGAATTAAAATTATTTCCACAAATATTAATCAATATAAAAATTGAGAATAAAGATATTATCAATACTAATCCCCTTATCTTGTCAGCAATAAAAAAAGCTACTGATGAATTAGGAAGTGATGGGCGTATTTTGGTAAGACCTTCTGGAACAGAGCCATTAGTTAGAGTTATGGTTGAAGGAATCAATCATGAAAATATTAAGTTACATGCCGAAAATATTGCTAATACAATAAAAGCTCATGCTAAATAACATAATTTAAATATTATAAAATCAGAAATGAGAGGTAAAATTTTACCTCTCATTTTCTATATATTTTTAGCTCATTTAGACGGTTATTACTTCAGTTAATCTTTTAACTTACTAACTTAATATTAGTATATAATAAATGTAAATATTTGTAAAGAAGACTAATTAAAATTATTTACAAATAATTTTTAAATTTAGATATATTCACTTAATAAGTGTGATTTAATGAATCTAAATTGTCCATAAAGGAAATATTATGAAACTAAAATCTAATCTTATAAAAATTTCATTATCAAGTCTAATTTTGTTAAGTGCGTGTGGAATAAGAAATGCTAATCAAACAACAGGTAAATCTTTTGACACAAAAACTAGCTTCCCACCTTTAGTAAATAGTGATGCAAAAATTACCTCCGATAGTAAAATTGTTGCAGCTAATAATAAGTTTGGTATTAATCTTTTTGCTGAACTATTAAAAACTGATAAAGACAAAAATATCTTTATTTCACCAACTAGTGTCCTTTTTGCTTTATCAATGACTTATAACGGTGCAAATGGAAAAACAAAAGATGATATAGCCAAAGCTTTAGAATTAACTGGAATGACAAGTGATGAGATTAATAAAAGTAATAATGCTCTAATTAGAACCTTAGTTAACTCAGATCCTAATGTTAGACTTGATATAGCTAACTCTTTATGGGGTAAAAAAGGTGCAAATTTTAATCCTGATTTTATCAAAATTAATGAAGATTATTATAAAGCTACTACTAGTAGTTTAGATTTTAGTACAGATGAAGCAACCAAAACTATCAATCAATGGGTTAGTGATGCTACACAACAAAAAATACCAAAAATAGTTGATAAGATAGATGCTAATACGCTTCTTATATTGATCAATGCTATTTATTTTAAGGGAGCTTGGACAAATAAATTTGATAGCAGTCTTACCAAAGCAGATAAATTTAATCTAACCAGCTCTACTACAAAACAAGCTCAAATGATGTCAATGTATGATAAATTATCTTATTATAAAGATGACAAATTTCAAGCTATTAATTTACCTTATGGCAATGAAAATACTAGTATGTATGTATTTTTACCATCTGAAGATTCTAGCCTTGATGAATTTAATAAAAGTCTAACAACTGATAATATGCAAACATGGTTTACAAGTTTTCGTAAATCACAAGGACAAATACTCTTACCAAAATTTAAACTTGAATATGAGGCTTCACTTAATAATAGTCTAACAACTCTTGGTATGGGTAATGCTTTTTCTGATAACGCTGATTTTAAAAATATGTTTAAGGATAATACAAAAGCAGCTGTTACAGATGTAAAACATAAAACTTTTGTTGAAGTAAATGAAGAAGGAACAGAAGCCGCTGCAGTTACAGGAGTTACAGTTGGAGCTACATCAGTTCAAATACCAACAGAGCCTTTTAAAATGAATGTTAATAGACCTTTCTTTTATATAATTAGAGATAATCAAAGTGGTACAGTATTATTTATGGGCGAAGTTGTGAACCCTTCATAGTCAAGTTAGGAAATTTTTTATTAAATGAAAATAGTTTTAGCATCAGCATCTCCAAGACGTAAAGAGCTTTTGGGATTAATCAAATTAGAATTTGAGATTATCCCTAGTAAAATTGATGAAATATTGGATCAATCACTACCAGTTAATCAGCAAATTGAAAAAATATCTTTTGAGAAAGCTAATGATATAGCCCAAAAAATGAATCAAGATTGTGTGGTTATAGGTGCTGATACCGTTGTCGAAATAAATGGCAAAATACTTGGTAAACCTATAGATCAAGATGACGCAAAAAAAATGTTAAAAATGTTAAGTGGTAATACTCATAGAGTTATAACAGGTGTATCAATAATCAATACCAAAGATAATTTTGTCGTTACAGACCATCAAATAACTGAAGTTAAATTTAGAGATTTAACCGAAGAAGAAATTGATAATTATGTTAATAGTGGTGAGCCAATGGATAAAGCTGGCTCTTATGGAATACAAGGTTTAGGCGTGATGATAGTTGAGGGTATTAAAGGCTGTTATACAAATGTTGTAGGTATGCCTATTCCATTATTAACTAAGATTCTTAATGAAAAATTTTCAATAAAAACCTTATAAAATTTTAGATATTCATAAAATGAAATCTGTAGAAAGAAAACCTGACTTATGCTCACTAACTATTTCAGTTATTATTTTTTTGTTTGACTCCAGATTTTTGGTGGCAACAAGGCTACGAATAGAGAAAGCTCTAAGAGCATCTGAAACTGAGAGTGTTGTTTCAGCTGAATCTTTTCTACCTGCAAATGGAAATATATCAGGTCCTCTTTGACATTGACTATTAATATTTATTCGACTTACTTGATTAATTAATTGATCAATTAACTCGGCAATTAAATTTGTATCATTACCAAAAATACTTACTTGCTGACCAAAATTTGATTCTACTGAGTATTTAATTGGTTCTTCAATATCGTCAAAAGTAAGGATTGGGATAACGGGTCCAAATTGTTCTTCAGAATAAATTCTCATTTTGTCATTCACTGGATAAACTATTGCAGGATAAACAAAACTTTTATTGGTATATCCACCATCTTCATTGATAATTCTTGCACCTAATTTTTTTGCATCTTCAATGAGTTCTGACAGATATTCAGCTTTTCCCTCTTCAGGTAAAGGAGTTAAATCAACTTTTTCATCCCAAGGCATACCACATTTTAATTTTGAAATTGCTTCACTAAATTTACTTAAAAAAGTATCAATAATTGATGAGTGAACAAAAAGTATTTTTAGAGCTGTACAACGCTGACCATTGTATGATAGTGAGCCTAGTATGCACTCTCTGATAGTTAAATCTAAATCAGCATCAGCTAAAATAATTGCAGGGTTCTTTGCATCAAGTCCAAAAACAGATCGTAATCTATGCAATCTAGGATGTTGTTTTTTTAGAGAGTCAGCTACTTTACTTGATCCAATAAGAGCTAAAACATCTACTTTTCCTGAGGTCATCATTGGTGGTATAACTTTTTGCCCTCTGCCATAGACAGTATTCACAACACCAGCAGGGAACGAGTCACGAAAAACTTCAAGAAGTGGGTAATGGAGTAATACACCATGTTTTGGGGGTTTAAAAACTACTGTATTACCCATAATAAGAGCAGGTATTAATGTTGTAAATGTTTCATTTAATGGATAATTATATGGTCCCATACATAAAACTGTGCCAAGTGGAACACGTCTTATTTGTCCTATTATCCCTTCTGCTTGAATAAATTTTGATGAGTTATGATCCAAATCTTTGAGAGATTCAATTGTACTATTAATATAATCAATGGTTCGATCAAATTCTTTTTGTGAATCCAAAAATGATTTTCCTATTTCCCACATTAATAAATTTACTATTTCATCTCTTTTTGTTTTCATACCAAGTACAAACTTTTCCATATGCTTAATGCGTTTGCTAGTAGACATATTAGCCCATTCGCCACGACCTTGATTATAAGCTTGTGAAGCTGACTCTAAAGCTTGCATAGCTTCTTTTTCTGTCAACAAAGGATAATGACCTATTAATTGTTGTTCAAGACCTGAATCAGTTTTTATGTAAACAGGTGAATAAACATTCTGCATTTCACCTTCCCATTTATGAAGTTTGCCATTAATTAGATATTCATTTTGCTTAATTACTTTATTTAAACGGAATTGTTCTGGTATTTGTGATGGAAATAT
>JACMQJ010000187.1 GCA_014377055.1 Candidatus Sericytochromatia bacterium | reverse complement strand
TTTGGCTATTAAAAAATTTAGCCAATCAATAATATCATCTATGCGATCTTTAATCCTTTTATAATCTAAACTAGCATTTGTCATAGATAGCAACGAATCTCTCAAGCCGATCAACTGTTCAGATGATAATTTATTAATATCTGTATAATAAGTTCGTATAGTGAATAATGGAGTATACCCAAAAAGTTGGACAGATATAATTCAAACTCGACCCATTGCTCAAAAGGTATTTGGACTGCTTTTGTTACCTTTGTTGTCAGTTAAATACTGAATTTCTAATTTCATAATTTCCCATATTGTAATTTTCTAAACAACAGGATTATAGATATATTCTTTTTTGTCACCAGCAGGCTTTAATTTATATTTTTGGATATATAGCTTACCTTTTTTGATGACTATTCCCCAATAATCTTGATGAGTTTCACCTTCACACATTAATCTTGTCACTATATTTTTATCAATAAAAGGAACTATTTTTAATAGAAGTTGCATAAAATTATCTGTATCTTCATGATTATGCCATTCTTCTTCAAAAGATAAATAGTCTTCTCTAAATATCTCTTCTGTTAATCTAGTACCATAAAAAGATTCAAGTACTTTTTTTATTTCAAGTCTTTTTTCAGTACTAATATTATTTAGTTCGATTTCACCACTGATGTAAGTTGTTGTACTCATATTATTTTATCTTCTCATATTCTTGGCTTTCACCTTCGGGCTTTAACTCATATCTTTGAGTGTAAAGTTTATTATTTTTTAAAATTATTCCCCAGATGTCACCTTCTCTTTCTCCATTGCACAAAATTAATGATGAAGTATCTTTATGAATATGTGGAGCTATTTTATACATTGCTGCCATAAATTTTTCATTTTGCTTAAACTCATCCCATTCTTCATTAATGGTGATTTGATCATCAGAAAATACATCCGTTAATTGATTAGAGTTATATAATTCTTCCAGATAACGGCGTATTTCCATCTTATTTGATTTAGTTACATTACTAATATCGATATTTCCACAAACACAAGTAACATATTTCATCTTTTTCTACCTAATTATTTTTGATAACGTTAGTACATCTTTAAATATTAACACTACACCTAAGCCAAGTAAAACCATTAATCCTGCATAATGAATTCTTTCTTCAAATGCTTTTGGTAATCTTCTACCTCTTATTTTTTCAATAATCAATAAAAACAAGTGACCACCATCAACAGCAGGTAAAGGCAATAGATTTAAAATAACTAGCTCAATACTAATTAAGATTGTAAAATGAAATAGTTTTGTAAAATCTGCTTGGGCAATTTCAGAACCCTTAGCCACTACCATAATAGGGCCTCCAACTTCATTTAACGATAAGTTACCACTAAACATTTTTAATAATGCACCTGAAAGTAAAATTGTTGTTCTCTTAATAAAACTTCCTGCATAAACAAAAGGCTCTAAAGCATTAAGTGGTGGTCTGGTTACTTCTTTAATAGCACTTTGAATTTGAACACCCATTACGCCAGTATTATCAGGAATAACATCAATATTTTTTTCTTTATCTTGTCTTTTGACTACAATTTTGGCTGTACTACCGTTTTTATGACTGGCAATCAATCTCTTCATCATAGATGATGTATCGTAAAGAGGATTTGTATTAACTTCAATAATGACACTATTTAGAGGCACTATTGACTTATCAACAGCATTATCAGCATTAACAATTAATAAACCTTTAATATATTCAATTCCTATTCCTAGCTTATTATCATTACCAACTGTAGCTTTTACTCGTTCAGTTTTACCTTTTCTTAAAACAGCTAACTCTAAAGGTTTACCATTACTATATTTTGATAAAACATCTTTCATTAGGCCTTCTGGATTACGACTTCCCTTAAAGTCTTTTCCACCTATTTCGGTAATAATATCACCTTTTATCAAACCAGCTTTTTCACCTGTATAACCAGATAAAACGTTCATTACTGAAATGCCTCTAATCTCTTCAGTTTTATAACCTAATGTATTTTGTGAAGTTAGTGTAACTTTTTTCTCAACTCTTTCATTATTTTGATCAAGATAAGCTAATTGTGCATCTTTGGCAGCAGGAGTCATCTTTAGAATACTATCAAGAGTTTGATTAATATCATTTTCAAAAGTAAGAGGGACATTATCAACAGCAATAATAGTATCAAGGGGTTTTAGACCAGCTTTTTCGGCAGGAGATCCACCTTTGACATCAAGTACTTGAACACCATCGCTAAATTCTCTACCTTCTGGTATTCCCAAACTAAAAAACATAACAATCGCTACAAAAACAGCAAAAATAAAATTAAAAAATACACCACCAGATAAAACCACAAACCTTTCCCAGACTTTACGGTTATTGAGTAATCTCTGATCGTTTTCGACTAACTCCATTTCTTTATCATCATCCATAAAAGCACAAAATCCACCCAAAGGCAATAAATTGAGCTGACATTCTGTTTCATTCCATTGAAATTTTATCAATGGAGGTAAATTACCCAATGGAAAACCAATAGAAAAAATCTTAACAGGTATTTTTAATGACTTAGCAGCCAAAAAGTGACCCAATTCATGAACAAAAATAAGTATGCCAATAATTAATATTACGCTAAAAACTTGCAATTAAATATACCCCAAATTATTATCTTCTTTATAATGAATTATAGTTTAAAAAATTAATCTTGACATTATTAATAATCAAAAGCAATCTTAAAAACTTCTTTGACATGTGATACAAAATAAAATTTTATATCCTTTCTAACATTTTCAGGAACATCTTCTTCTAAATCTGCCTGATTACGTTTTGGTAAAATTATTTCTTTTAAACCTGAGCGATGAGCTGCAATTATTTTTTCTTTGACTCCGCCAATTGGTAAAACATTACCTCTTAAAGTTATTTCTCCAGTCATTCCTAATCTTTCTTTAATAGGTTTATTTAGTAACAGTGAAACTATAGCTGTTGCCATACTAATACCAGCTGAAGGGCCATCTTTTGGTGTAGATCCTGCTGGAACATGCAAATGTATTTCGGTATTCTCGATAATACTTTCGTCAAAGCCAATCTCTTTAGCATTAGCAAATATATATGAGAGTGCTGTTTGAGCCGATTCTTTCATGACATCACCAAGTTGACCTGTAAGGCGTAGATTTCTTTTACCTTTGGTACTTGTTGCTTCGATAAATAAAATATCTCCTCCAACTTGTGACCATGATAGACCTATAGCTACTCCAGGTATTCCCATTCTTTCTTCAACTTCTGTATCAGGAAAATATTTTGGACGTTTTAAAAATTCTACAATTATTTTTTCATCAACAACCAAACTTTTTTTACCTTCTCTTTGTAGCTTGGTGATTGCTTTACGACAAATATTAGCCATGGTACGCTCAAGATTTCTAACCCCTGATTCTCTTGTATATTTGGTTATCACTTCGGTCATTACATCATCACTGATACTCATCTGACTTGGTGTCATTGCATGTTCTTTCATTTGCTTTGGCAATAAAAAGTTTTTTGCAATATTCAATTTTTCTTCAATGGTATAACTACTTAATTCAATAATTTCCATTCTATCTCTAAGTGCAGAAGGAAGAGGATCAAGAATATTGGCTGTGGTAATAAACATAACATTTCTTAGATCAAAAGGAACATCAAGATAATGATCCCTAAAATCTTTGTTTTGTTCAGGATCAAGCACTTCAAGCAAAGCAGCAGCAGGATCACCTTGAAAACTAGCACCCATTTTATCAATTTCATCTAACATAAAAACAGGATTATTTGATTCAGCTCTTGATAAGCCCTGAATAATACGACCTGGTAAAGCTCCAACATAAGTCCTTCTATGTCCTCTTATTTCTGATTCATCTCTAATACCACCAAGCGACATACGAACAAATTTTCTATTGAGAGCCTCAGCAATAGATTTACCAAATGAAGTTTTACCAACTCCAGGAGGTCCAACAAAACATAAAATAGGATTTCGTGGATATTCATCTTTTTTGAGTTTTTGTTTTTTTAATTTATAAACAGATAAATATTCAAGTATTCTTTCTTTTAATTTTTCTTGACCAAAATGCTCTTTATTAAGAATCTCTTCGGCTTTTTTTATATCTATTCTTTCTTTTGTACTTTTATCCCATGGCAATTTACTAAACCAATCAAGATATGTTCTAACTACAGAGTATTCGGCTGATGCGACAGGTAATTTGTCAAGTCTTTCTAATTCCCTATTTGCTTCTTTCATAGCTTCTTCGGGAATATTCATTTTACTAAGCTTCTCTTTAATTGTTTTTACTTCTGAGCTTTTTTCATCATCTTCACCCAATTCTTTGCGAATAGCATTAAGTTGTTCTCTTAAAAAATATTCTCTTTGGCTTTTACCGATGGTACTTTGAACATTTGTTTGAATTTTTTTACCTAATTCTAATAAATAAATTTCCTTATTGAGATATTCAGTTACTTTTTCTAGTTTTTCTTTTGGTTTTATCATTTCTAAGATTGCTTGTTGCTCTTCGATTTTAAATTGAATATTAGAAGCAACAAGATAAGCTAATTTTTCAGGTTCTTCGATATTCATAGAGGCAATAATTAAATCTTGGGGTAAATAATTTGAAATACTTACTACTTTTTGAAAAAGATTAATTAGGTTTTTCATCAAAGCTTGAACTTGGACACTTTCAGACTTTTTTTCTTTCAATACTTGGATTTTTGCTTGCAGATATGGCTCTGTAGAGATCATTTTTTTTATTTCAATACGTTCAAGACCTTGAATAACAACTCTAATACTATCATCTGGAGTTTTTATTATTTTGTGAATTAAGCCAATAGTACCAACATGATAAATATCATCTGTTTCTACTTCTTCTTTTTTAGCATCTTTTTGAGTAAAAAGCCCAATCATTTTATTGCCTTCCATCACTTGATTGATGAGCTTGATCGATTTTTCTCTACCTACAGACAAAGGGAAAATCATACCAGGATAAACAACAATATCACGTAAAGGCAAAATAGGAACTTGTTTTGGATATTCCTTGTTATCTACTATTTTAAATGCTTCTTCAAAAGTTTCCATATAAATCCCTAAATCAGTTATATACCAAAAATGCTAATTAATCCTTAATCTGAATTTTACCAGATATTTAGTTAATTAATCATGAGATTTAGAAATTAAAAATATCTAATGGATTTATAAGCCCTAATTATGCAAGACCTTTAAATTTTTGTCGTGGAGTCAGACTTAAAATAGTAAAAGTTTTTTTAGATACGAATTGAGATAGTGTAATCAAAAAATCACAAATCAGAATCATATATTTTTTATTACCAAAATCCAAGTAAATAAATATTATCTTTAGTTGTATATATTATTAGTTAAAAAGATTAAAAAAGACAAAAATAATAATAAATGGCTTTTATTTACTAATTTAATTATTTATAACTTATTTAAGTATATAAATAAGGTTTGACAAATTTTTACTCGGTGCGTTATAATATTATTATGCACCGTGTTAATGCAGTGTGTTATATACTAAGAGGAAAATAATATGAGATTAATAAAAAGATACGATAATAGAAAACTTTATGATACAACAACCAGTAAAACACTTACACTAAAAGATATTGCAACACTTATCAGAGAAGGAAAAGACATTAAGGTTGTTGATGCTTCTGATAAAGATATAACCAATAAAGTTTTAGCTCAGATTTTTTTACAAGAAAATCTTTCAACAAAGCAATTTGTACTTAGCAAATTTATGCTTGAATGGTTAATTAAAGAAAGTGGAAAATTAGAAACTTTTACCAAAAAAGTATTATTAGGTGGAGTTGGCTTGGCTTCTATGACTCAAGAAAAAGCTGAACAATTAGTTAATGAGCTTGTTAAAAGAGGAGAAGTCGAAGAAAAAGATAAATCAAGAGTAGTAACTCAGGTTATTTCAAAGCTTGAAAATGGCTCAAAAGATTTCAAACACATGCTTGCTGGTTTGGTTCATGAAGTTACAGTCAAAGAAAAAGAAGAAGTAAAAACTGAACAAGAAATAGTTGCCGAAAAAGATAAAGAAATTGCTGAGTTAAAAAAACAGCTTAAAGAATTAAATAAAGATATAGAAAAAACAGAAGTTAAGCTAGAAAAGGCTGAGTTAAAAGTTGAAAAAGAAGACTTAAACTCTAAAAAAGCTTTAAAAGCTAGTTAAAAGTTACATCATAGCTATCATATTAGGGTCTTACAATTAAGTAAGACCTTTTTTTTAGTTATAATTCACAGTAAGAATCATCATTGGTAAGATTTTTACATGGATAATGCCACGTCAAGTCCTCACCTTCAATCAAATTATCTGCCTCCATTGGTCCCCATGTTCCAGCAGGATAACCATACACTTTGATCTCAGGGTTTTCCTTCCAAGCATCAATAATAGGCTGTACAAATGTCCAACATGCTTCTACCGCATCATGTCTTGTATATAATGTTTGATCTCCCATCATGCAATCAAGTAATAGCCTTTCATAAGCTGTCGGAACATATTCTTTGATTTCATCATAATGAAAATCCATACTTTCAGCCTTGACATCAAAACCAGCTCCAGGATTTTTCATACCAAATTTAAGCAATAAACCTTCATGTGGTTGGATTCTCATAATTAGTTGATTAACAGCTGAATTTTTGAATAAATTATGTGGTGTATTCTTAAAAGTAATAACGACTTCTGTTACTCTAGTAGGAAGTCTTTTACCTGATCTTATATAAATAGGTGTACCACCCCAACGCCAATTATCAATAAATAATTTTAAGGCTACAAAAGTTTCAGTTTTTGATTCAGCGGCTACATCTTTTTCTTCTCGATAACCTTTTAATTTTTCACCTTTAACTTTAGATTCTGTATACTGACCTCTAATAACCATTTTATCTACATCTTCTTTATTCATTTGTCTTAATGACTGAAAAACTTTTAATGTTTCATTACGGATTGCATTAGCTTCAAAGACAGATGGTGGCTCCATGGTAATCATGCCCAGTATTTGCAACATGTGATTTTGAATCATATCTCTCAAAGCACCAGACCCATCATAATATCCTCCCCGATCTTCAACACCAATAGACTCAGAAGAGGTTATCTCTATACGCTCAATATATTTTTGATTCCATAGTGGTTCAAATATACTGTTAGCAAAGCGAAAAACCATAATATTTTGGACTGTTTCTTTACCAAGATAATGATCAATACGATATATCTGGCTTTCTTTTAGAAAATTAAATAATTCTTGATTGAGCTTTTTTGCAGAATCAAGATCGTAGCCAAAAGGTTTTTCAATAATCATTCTTCTCCATCCAGTTTGATCATTTTGTTCTGTCATTCCTTGTTTTTGAAGACTTTCGGCAATAAAACTATAAAGCTTTGGCGGAGTTGATAGATAATAAATATAATTGTCTTTTTGGCTTTCTTTTGATATTTCAGACATTTTATCTTTAACTTTAGCATAATCGTCTGCCTTAGCTGTATCTATAGCCAAATAGTAGATATTTTTAATAAATTTTTCTAATAATTTAGGGTCATTTTCTTTACGCTCAGAATATTTTTTTACACCTTCATCAACATGCTTTCTAAACTCTTCATCTGAATATTCGGTTCTGCTAACACCAAGTATCGAAAATTCCTTTGGTAGCTCACCTTGACAATATAAGTCAAATAAAGCTGGGATCAGTTTTCTTTTTGTTAGATCACCAGATGCCCCAAAAATAATTATTTTGCAGTTATCAATTTTTTTCATTTGCTTCTTCTTTCATTTCATGACCACCAAATTGATTGCGTAGTGCTGATATTAATTTCATCGCAAATGACTCATCTTGTCTTGAAGAAAATCTATTATAAAGAGCTGCTGTGATAACATGAGCAGGCACATTAAATTCCATAGCAGCTTCAACTGTCCATCTTCCTTCACCGCTATCTTGAACATAATCTTTGATATGAGATAATTTTGAATCTTTTTCTAATGCCAAAGTTGATAATTCTAAAAGCCATGAACGGATTACACTGCCTTGTTCCCATGCTTTTGAAACTGAGTGTAGATCAATATTAAAAGGAGATTTTTCTATTATTTCAAAACCTTCAGCATAAGACTGCATCATACCGTATTCAATACCATTATGTACCATTTTTACAAAATGACCCGCACCACTAGTTCCACAATATACATAACCATTTTTTGGAGCTAGAGTTTTAAAGATAGGCTCAACTATATCACCTGATGATTTATCTCCGCCATACATCAAGCAATATCCATTTTTTAGTCCCCAAACACCTCCACTAGTTCCACAATCAATAAAACTAATTCCTTTTTCTTTTAGTGCTGCATGGCGTTTTTGTGAATCTTTCCAGTTTGAATTACCACCGTCAATTATAATATCTCCTGATTTTAAATATTTACTTAATTCTTCAATATTTTGATCTACTGGATCTCCTGATGGAACCATCAACCAAACTATTTTTTGTTCAGGTAATTTTTTGACCATTTCATCAAC
>JACMQJ010000032.1 GCA_014377055.1 Candidatus Sericytochromatia bacterium | reverse complement strand
TTGGTTGTTATGCCTGGTATTGTTGATTGTCATGTACATATCAATGAGCCTGGAAGAACTGCTTGGGAAGGTTTTGAAACAGCTACAAAAGCGGCAGCGGCTGGCGGTATTACAACTTTAGTTGATATGCCTCTTAATTGTAGTCCTGTTACTACAACTCAAAAAGCATTACAAACTAAGCTTGATGCAGTAAAAGGTAAATTATGGGTAGATTGTGGGTTTTGGGGTGGTATTATTCCTAATAATATTTCTGAGCTTGAGCCATTGCTTAAAGCTGGTGTAATGGGTTGTAAGGTTTTTTTGATTGATTCAGGTATTGATGAATTTCCTAATGTCAATGAAAGTGATCTTAGAGAAGCGATGCCTATTTTAAAAAAATATAATGTGCCATTACTTGTTCATGCTGAAATGGAATCAGTTGTAGGAGAAACAAATAATTATAATAATGCTACAAGCTATCAGGCATTTTTGGATTCAAGACCTAAATCATTGGAAGACAATGCAGTTAAATTGGTTATCAAACTATGTAAAGAAAATAATTGCAAAACTCATATAGTTCATTTATCTTCTGCTGATTCTCTTATTGCTATTCAAGAAGCAAAAAATATGGGTTTGCCTTTTACTGCCGAAACCTGTCCTCATTATCTAACATTTAATTCTGAGGATATTAAGGATGGCGATACTAGGTTTAAATGTTGTCCCCCTATTCGTGAAAAATCAAATAATGAAAAGCTTTGGAATGGTATTAAAACAGGGATTATAGATTTTATAGTTTCAGATCATTCACCATGTACAGCCAATTTAAAATTAATGGAAACTGGTGATATTGAAAAAGCTTGGGGAGGTATTTCTGGATTACAATTTAGCTTATCTTTGATTTGGACAGAAGCAAAAAAAAGAAATATTTCAATTGAAGAACTATCAAAGTTGATGAGCCTAAAAACTGCAGAATTTATTGGTCTAAAAGATAGTAAAGGTAAAATAGCAAAAGGATATGATGCTGATTTTGTTATATGGAATCCAGAAAAAACTTTTATAATTGATGAGAGTATTATTCACCATAAAAATAAAATAACACCTTATCTCGACAAAAAATTATATGGTGTTGTTGAGAGTACCTATCTTAGAGGTAATAAAATATATGAGAATGGTTGTTTTATTGATCAACCAAAAGGTGAATTTCTTTTAAAAAATATTTTAGCTACAAGTCATAGCAAATCATAATTACAGATTTAAATGATTATTGGATTAACACAGAATTTTATTTGTTTATTTCGTATCTAAAATATAATATTTTAGCTAGAACTTTTCTTTAAAAACTCATTTAACCAATTATCAGCTTCTTCGGTTGAATTAAAATAATCTGATTCCCATGAATCCTTATCTGACATAGAAGAATAAAATTTGACATACCAAACAGTACGTCCACTACTTAAAGAAAACCTTTTATCACTTACTTTACTTTCAAGTATCTCTGTTTTATAAATAAAATCTAAGTTATATCTGATTGAATCATCTATTTTTATAAATTTAGCCATTAATTTATTCCTCTTACGGAGAAGGGGCTCCATATACAATCCATGTGGCAAATGTTTCTGATATTTTTAGATTACGTCCAACATAGTTACCAGGATAAACTTTAACATATCTCAAAAATGCCTGCAAATCTCCCTCATCAATATTAGAGAGTACTGTTGATAAAGGTATATTAGCATAAGGTCCTTCCATTGCTGGAGGTATAGAAGCCGCTCTTTCAGCACATTCGTGAATAGCTCCAATAGATGCTTTGGTTGCAATCGGATCTATAACCATAGGACTTGGTCGATAACTTTGAGTTTTACGTATATCGAAATGAAATAGGGCATTGTTTTTGTTATCGGTAAAATTGATATTTAATTCATGGAGATCGAGAAAACTTATTTTTTTAATTCCATCTTCTGTATATTTATTGTAGCCTGATCCATCATCATGATTTTCTTCATTTTTTTCTTCATCCTCATCATCTTCTTCTAATTCTGGCTCTAAAGGTTCATAAAGATCTTCACCTTTAAATGGCTTACTATCCTTTATTTGTTTGACCATTGCCCTATAGGCCAGAGATAAAATAGCACCCATATTTTGAGTAATAAGTGCCACGTTTTCTAAGATAATATCAAGGTAAAAACCAATAATTCTAAATGGGTAACTAATAGTATTGGTGATCATTTCTTTAATATTATTAAACTGGAGTTTAACTTTTTCGATTGGTGAAAGACCTTTTTTGATTAATTTACCTTTTTTGTCTCTTTTTGGTTTGGTTGATGAGGGTGCGTCAATATCAGTAGCAACAATTACACCATCATTAAATAAGTCAGGCATAACCTCTTTAGCTTCTTCACCTTTGGCTTCTGCTCTTTTGTTGATAGTTGTTTGGGATAAAGTAAGATAACTAGTTATACGATAAGAACTAACACCATCTCCTGATGATTTATCTTTTAATTTTGATTTATTTGGACTCATTTAAGCTTTTAACCGAAATGTAAAATATCTCCACTACAACTAATAGATAAGTATAGTTCAAAAGTTGTCAAATCATGCTAATTTAACAAATCTATTAATTATATTTTAGACTTAATTTAAATTAATAGATTTTATGTATTAGTTTTATTATAATTATTTTTCTATATTATGTTCAGGAAAACTTTCAAAAGCACCACCCATATCCTTGAGCATTCCAGGTGCAAAATTAAGTGTATTTTCTAACTCTTCAGTTGTATAGCTTTCTTTTACTGGTAAACCAAGAGCGGCAACTGTACTCTCTTCTATCTGATTTATTTTTTGATGAAGCTCTTCTTTGGTCTTACAGCCAAAGATATCCATCAAATCATCTTCTGTATAATTTTCTTTAACAGGTACGCCTTCCATGCGTAGATTATGAACTATGCCTTTAGCAATAAAATTTATATAGTCTTGTGGTAATTGTGACATTTTTATACTTTCCAGCATTCGCCAGGTTTCATTGATAAACATTTTTTCAAGCAGTCTTTATTTTTTTTATCTTCATTTGTTAATCTACTAAGATAGCAATATACAGTTCCAGCTTGATGATTTTTTTCATCGGTTGGAGCTTCACTATCATAATATGTTTCTTGGAACCCATTATCGCAACCAAAGGTTATAGGTTTCATCAATTTTGGCATTTAACTTAGTAACCTCAAAGAAAATAAAATTTGTAGAAAATACATTCTAATTATAATATCAAGCAAAAATTTATACTGTTTCTAAAAACACAGTTTTAAACTTTAAAAAACTATTTTTAGGTATAGTTGTAAAAACCTTTTTTTGTTTTTTTACCTAAATGCCCTGCATTGATCAGTTTTCTGAATAAAGGACAAGCTCGATATTTGGAATCCTTATATTCATCGTACATTATATCTAAGATCGATAGACATACATCAAGACCTATTGCATCTGCAAGAGCAAGTGGTCCTATGGGATGATTGTAACCCAATTTCATTCCTAAATCTATATCTTCAGCAGTACCAACACCTTCAAATAAACAAAATGCTGCTTCATTAATTAAAACGACTCCAAGTCTTGTTGTAATAAATCCTGGATAATCCTCTGATACTGATATTTGCTTATTTAATTGCTCAGTAAAACTTTTAATAGTTTCAAAAGTTTCTTTACTAGTATCAGTTCCCTTTATTATCTCAATTAATTTCATTCTATCAACAGGAGAAAAAAAGTGCATACCAATAAATTTATCAGATCTTGTAGTTGATGTTGCAATCTTAGTTATCGGCAAAGAAGAAGTATTAGAAGCAAAAATAGTTTCTTTTGAACATATTTTATCTAATTTTTCAAAAAGGTCTTTTTTTATTTCAATTTTTTCAGCAACAGCTTCAATTACTAATTCAGTATTTTTTGCATCTTCCAAATTAAGAGTTGTATGTAGCAAGCTTAAAGCATACTTTACATCTCCTTCTGTCATTAGATTTTTTTCTATAGATTTAGCAAAAGTAGCTTTTATTCTATCTACACCTTTTTGCAAAAACTCATCTGATAAATCATAAAGATAAACAGGTAATTTTGCATTAGTAATAACAGAATGAGCAATACCTGAACCCATCAATCCAGCACCAGCAACAAAAACAGCATTAATTTTATTCATAATTTAACCTAGTAAGGAATAGTTCCTGGCTTTAAATTATCTACCATATCAGTAGCATTTCCTGTTCCGTAACTTGAAAATACTGCGTGTATCCAATATGGGCTACTTGTAAATGGTATTCTTAGAGTTTCAAGAATAGGTTCTTCAACAATACTGACATCTGATATTTTAAATTTAATAGTTTTTCCTATTTTATCTTCGAGTATTTTGTTATCCATCAAAAACTGTCCTTTAAACAATATTCTGATAGGAATAGGGCTATCACTAATTACTATTGATGTACTATCCTCAGCAAACCATAATTTATTTACTTTTGCTGAACCTTCCAAAATAGTTGGAAAGACTTTTTTAAACATATCAGATGCTTCTTGTGGACCAGCTTTTTGCTCTGATATTTTCTGTTTTAGATCTACTAATTTGCTATTTAATGCAGAATCTTCAAGATTTTCATAATTCTTTGTTTCATAGTCATATACTCCACCTGCACCTGCTAAAGATACTGATGCAAATAACGTTACAGCTATCAAAGATAATTTACTTACTAATTTCATATTTTTTAATTTACCCTAAAAACAAAAGCTAAGATTTAATTTTATTACTTTAAAAACTAAAATATAACAAAGATAATTTTAACATAATTTTGGAGAGAAGTTCTTTGATATTATTTATAATAATTTAATTTTAATATCAACTAAGTACAACTAGTATGATATGTTAATATGAAACAGATAGATAGGTAACTATTTACAAAAAAGATAAACCTTAAAATAAATCTATCTAAAAATTTAATCAAAGGTATTTTATGCTTAAAGAAATTTTTATTGTTGACGCTATCAGGACTCCAATCGGTAAATTTGGCGGTAGTCTAAAAAATATAGCAGCCTCAGACCTTGGTGTTATTGTTACCAAAGAAATACTAAAAAGAAATGGAATATCTCCTAATCTTATTGAAAGTCTAGTCTTAGGTAATGTTTCGGCATCTGGAGATATTCATAATGGTGCTAGACATATTGCACATTATTCAGGACTTGATAATGATTGTAATGCTTACACAGTTAATAGATTATGCGGTTCAGGAATGCAAGCAATAATTTCTTCTATTATGGAAATAGAAACATCTAACTCTTCATTAAATATTGCCGTTGGTGCCGAAAATATGAGTAGAATACCTTATTTATTACCAGAAGCTAGATGGGGTATGAAAATGGGTGCTATGAATGCAACCGATCAGATGTTAGATATATTGAGCGATCCTGTAGATAAATATCCTGCTGGTATACTTGGCGAAAATCTTGCTGAAAAATATAATATTTCCAGAGAGGAGCAAGATCAATTTGCTTTATCAAGTCAACAAAAATATTTTAAAGCAGAAAAGTCAGGTCATTTTGACTCTCAAATAGTACCTATTGATCTAGGTGCAAAAGTAGGATTATTTTCTAAAGATGAACATCCAAGAGTGACAACATTAGAAGATTTATCTAAATTAAAAGCTGTATTTAAAAAGGATGGTACAGTGACAGCAGGTAATGCCAGTGGTATCAATGATGGTGCGGCTGCAATTATTCTAGCAGATCAAGAAAAAGTTAAAGAATTGAATTTAAAACCTTTGGCAAAAATTATTTCTTATGCTCAAGCTGGTATGGATCATAATTTAATGGGTTATGCACCTGTTTTATCCACACAAAAGGCATTAAAAAAAATCAGTATGACTATTGATGATATGGATTTAATTGAAGTTAACGAAGCGTTTGCTTCACAAGTTTTGGCTGTAGGTCAAGGTCTAAAATGGGATACAAAAAAAGTTAATGTCAATGGCGGTGCAATAGCTATGGGGCATCCTCTTGGTATGTCAGGAGTTAGGTTAGCTACTATGTTAGCCCATGAAATGAAAAGAACCAATTTAAAGTATGGATTAGCGACTATCTGTATAGGTGGTGGTATGGGTCTTACATTAATTTTGGAAAATATTGAGTGAAAGGAAAATATTATGCTCTTTAAAGTTGTGAATAGAAAAAACCTAGTTTATTATCTCCATGAAAGAAAAGATAAGGACGGTTTACCAGAATATTTTTTTTCCAGACAACAACAAAAAAGTTCTGTTAATGAGATTCCAGAAGGATACAAAGTTCATGAAGAGAATGATGGAAGAATTATCTTGAAAAAACTATCTTATAAAAATAGTTTCTTTTATTAATATAAATATTCCCATTAATAAAAGAAACCATCCAAATGCTGGCTTTAGTTTTTGGCTTGGTATATTTTTTGAAAAATAAATACCCAATAAGATTCCTATCACTGTTAATGATGTAAATGTAATTAGAAAATTTAAGTCAAGAACTGTTCCCGCCATTAAACTTCCTGTAAATCCAATTAGTGAATTAACAGCAATTATTAAAATTGAAGTTGCAATGGCTTGTTTTATTTCTAATTTCATTAAAAATACCAATGTTGGAATTATTAAAAAGCCTCCACCTGCTCCCACAATTCCTGTAGTAATACCAATTAAAAAACTAATAGCTGTTATTGAATACATATTCAAATATTTACCATCATCTATATTTTTATTATTTTCTTTTCTAGGCTTAATCATTGAATAAGAGGCAAGTAGCATAATTATGCTAAAAAATATTAGTATTGCTGTATCTTTTTTTAATATATAGTTATTTATTTGGATTATTTTTTCAGGTATAAAAGGTATTATTATTCTTCTTGATAAAAATGTTCCTATTAAACTAGGAATAGCAAAATTTATTGCTGCCTTAAAATTGATTATTTTATTTTTTATTTGACTGATAGTAGCAATTAATGTTGAAATACCAACAATAAAAAGGGAATATGCTGTTGCTAATACAGGAGGTACATGAAATAAATATACCAAAACTGGTACAGTTAAAATAGATCCACCTCCTCCAAATATACCGAGGGTAAATCCTATTAAAATAGAGATTAAATAACCTATTATCAACATATTTAGACCTTATTTTTGTTTTTAGAGGCTATATTTCCGCACAAGATATTTGCAGGGACAGATTCTTTAATTTTTTTCGGATATGGTAAATTAAGATTAGCCATTATTTTAATAAATTCTTCCTTACCTTTATTTAGACGTGGGTTAAATATTTTTTCTTCATAAACAGAGCTTGAAGTCATACCATGATAATCGTGAGCAGGATAAATAATAGTAGAATCAGGCAAAGTAAATAATCTTGAAGTAACTGAATTATACAATTTTTCAGCTGAACCACTTTGAAAATCAGTTCTTCCACACCCTCTTATTAATAAAGTATCTCCTGTAAATACCATTCCTTCAATATAATATGAAACACAACTATTAGTATGACCAGGTGTTGATAAGACTTTTATTTTATATTCACCAAAACAAAAGTCTTGGTTATCTATTGAAAAAATATCAGCACACATATTTCCTGAATTATTAAAGACAACTGATTTTACTAATGGAAAAAACTCTTTCATCTTTGAAATACCTGTGATATGGTCAGCATGTATATGAGTTTCTAATAAATATTTTAAATTTAAGCCTAATTCATCAATTAATTTTTTATCTCTTTCAACTTGTTCTAACACGCAGTCAATTAATATTGCTTCTTTTGTTTTTTCATCTGCCAAAAGATAACTATAGGTTGATGTTTCGTTATCATACATTTGCCTAAAAAGCATAAAAAACTCCAAAATTATAATTACGTCAACTAATAGTTTAAAACCTATTATTATCAATATTGGTAAATATTACAGTATTTTCAAGGGGTTTAAACTAGGATGTCGAAAATACTTAAAAATATTTCGCATGTTTTGGAAGATTATACTGAGAATATTCTATACCACTTTTTTGCAAGTGGCTGAAGCACACTTGTTCAGAAGAATAACTTTTTTTGAACAAGTGTTCTTCAGCTCATTGTCTTATTCTGGATAACTAAAAATACTCTTTTTCTAAACCCTAGGTTTAAACCTCTTGTTCACAAATATATGTACTTTGAAAATCAATTTTCAACAAATCTAAATAATGGTTTTTCGGAAAAAGAGACCGATTTTACAGACTATCTTAAATTAACTGCTCTTGGTAGTTTTGCCAACTGATCAGAATTTAGTAATGATTTTATTGATAAAAAGTTTTCTAAAGCTTGAGTCCTAAGTTTTGCTTCGTAAGAAAGTCTATCTTTTAGTAATTTTCTAATTTGGTCAGGGTCAGAGTTTGGGGCAACAAGAAGTTTTTCAATATCTAATTGTTTTAAATCAATTTCGGCTTTTAATTTGATTGATTGTCTTTGAAAATCAACTTTTAATAATCTAATTCGTTCTCTTTGTGAAGCATTAAGATTAAGCATTGGCCAATTAATAATCAAAGAACCAGACGACTCAACAGGTGGTCTTGGCAACTTTCTGTTATCACTATCAGCAAAAACAGGACTAGCAAATGAAATCATTACCAATAGTGTGGTAAAAAGTAATTTAGTATTTATTTTTAGCTTTTTAAAAAGCATCTACAATCCTATATCCTCTATTTCTAATGAATTACTTTGCTTTTTGTCTAATAATACATCAAGAGAGTCTGACTTATAATTAGATGTAGAATTAGAAAATAAATAATCTTCTGACCTTTCTGTTATATTGATATTCATCGCAGCAGTTTGTGGAAGAGTATCTACTTGTATTTTTGAAATAGTAACTAATATACCTGCAATAATTATACCTGCGACCATTGTAGCACGTGGAATAAATCTTGTAAGATAAGGATTAAACTTTATTATTTTATCTTCTTGTTTATCTACTTCTTTAATAAC
>JACMQJ010000004.1 GCA_014377055.1 Candidatus Sericytochromatia bacterium | reverse complement strand
CAATATCCTTTACTGTTAATAAGGGACCTCTTCTAAATGATTCAAAATAATATGGTTCTGTTTTTGAACCTTCACAAATAATAAGTATCCTGGCTCTTAAATCTCTATTTGACTCTTTTCTTTTGCCCCTGGAAGCCTGAGTTTTTTTATCAGGTCTCATTATTAACCTTAAGAATAGACTTAAAATCTCCTAATATAGGTATTGCACCGTATCTTCCATTTATATAATTTCTTTCAAAAGAAGCATCGTTTCTTACTTTGTACTCAACTAAGGAATAAAGAATAGATGAACCATAATTATCTTTTTCTGTAAACCAAATCTGGTCTCTTCTCATAATTTCTTTATCCAGTAAATTAATATCATGAGTCGAAAATATTAATTGCGAATTAGTAGAGTCGTAATTATTAAATAAATCAATTAATGTTCTTGTTATGTGTGAATGCAATCTTGCATCTATTTCGTCAATTATTAGCACATGATTATGTAAAATAGCATCAATAATATGCGTAGATAAACCTAAAAACTTTCTTGTACCATCAGACTCATTTTTTTCTAAATCAAAGGTTTCTTTGGAAATTAAATTCTTTTTTCCATCATATTTGTTATGTGTAGTAGAAATTTTTACAGATTCAATCTCTAACAAATGTTTTCTTATTTCTCCATTTAAATAATTAGGTAATGTATTTTCTGATATTTTAGATTTTTCAACTAAAATATCATCAATTCCTAAATCAGCAATTTTGATAAAATTATTAATAATAGTTTTTTCGTTTGTATCTTTAAATTTACTATCTAAAGTTGGTGCTAACTTAGAGCCAATCATATCAGTAGTAATAACAACAAAATTTTTATTAAACCATTCTAAAACCTGTATTGATATTTTTATATTAAACTGAGCTGTAACTGATAAAAATAAAGCATTATTTCTAACAATAGCTTTGAGGGGTTCAGCATTTTTAAATTTACTACCAATAGTTATTATCCCCTCTTCATTTCTATAAAACAATTCAGCTTCTT
This sequence comes from Candidatus Sericytochromatia bacterium, assembly GCA_014377055.1. Taxonomy (GTDB): domain Bacteria; phylum Cyanobacteriota; class Sericytochromatia; order UBA7694; family JACMQJ01; genus JACMQJ01. Next base: position 1,993 of record JACMQJ010000004.1, on the reverse strand, counting down.
TTGTTTTTTCAGTTTGATACAACCATTCACTAAATATTTTGTTTTGATCTGTAGTAAAACCATATCTATATTTAATCTCATTTTGAACAAATATTATTTCAAAAAAGCATGGTTTATCATCAGTTTCACTACTCAGTCTAAATCTTTCAACATTTATCTTATCTCCAACCTGACTTTCTTTAGACGATGAATGAACAAAATCTTTCATAAATTTCATGGCTTTAATGAGGTTACTTTTACCACTTCCATTAGCTCCATAAATAGCTGCTGTTTTTAAAAGACTTTTATTTTTATATGGAAAGGTATGTTCAGGATGCTCCTTAACAGAAGGAGCTGTTAACATGCTAAAAGTAGCAAGTTCCTTAAAGGATAAATAATTTTCTACACTAAATTCTAATAACATTATTTTATATTCTATTATAATATGGGTGCCTTATTTGTGATAATATCACAAATAAAAGGTTTATTTTTCATATTTGTTAGTAATTATATATAATCTTAAGCAAAAAAGATATGCTATTATAAAAGTCTTAGGTTTTAAAATTGTCTAAAAGAAATATAGTATGTATAGTTTAGCTAAAAATTAGCATTATAGAATCATCATATATATGAGCAAAATTAAAGAAACATTAGAGCAATTATTTAGAGAACATAGGGTGATCTTCTGGTACAACAATGATACTGAATTTGACGAGCATTTCTCAGCTATAGAACTGGATAATGTAAAAAAAGAAACTCTTAATAATAATGAGTTTAGTTTGAAATACCTTATCAGTAGAAAACATCCAGAACAAAAATTTCTTGTTTATTCTAACCAACCAAAAGCAGATGATAATAGTAACTGGTTACTTGATTTAAACCTTGCCTTTTATGAATTTTCTGCTGATAAAGCTTCAATGTTTATCCAGGAATTATCTTTACCAATAGAACAAAAAGGCTTAATTGAAAAATATTTAAAGTTTTTTAATACAAAAGGCTTGGTTAATAAGTTAAAAGATAAATTGATAAAAGATGAAAATGAAGAACAAATAGGCTTAAAAATGTTGTCTGTAGTTGTTGATTCTGACGAATCAGAGCTTGAATATATTTTATTCAAATTATTTAATGAAGAAGCCAAAAAAGATGAAAACGAAAAGTATCAAACTATTGAAAAGTTAAATATGAAAAACCTATTTTGGGAACTTATCAACAAAAAATATACTTATAAAAGTGAAAACCCAACAATCAATGACTTTTTGATAGAACTATTTGAAAACAAGTTTTTTAGCTCACTGGCAGAGCCAAAATATACTTTAAATCGGGAAGCTCAACTTTTTGTTAGTCACTGGATGGAAAATGCTAAGTACCATCTTGTTTTTGAATCAATGTCTGAAAAGATTTCCAGTCTTACAAGATTCAGAGATGAAAAGCTTAGAGGCTGTTTGAAAAGTGTGCATTCTTGGCAATAAAAAAATTTGATGATGATTTAGAAATAGAATTATTCCTAAAATTTAGGTAAGAAAGTACTCAAATTTTAACAATAAACCTAATTATTGGCAGCTTACTAAAACTAATTATAAACTTACCCTTTCAATTTATAAATTATGCAACTCTCTTTAACATTAACCTTATCATTGCAAGATATATTAAACTTTCGCTGGTTTGAGGAAGTCTTTCATAATCTTTACTCAATCTCCTGTAATTATATAACCAAGCAAATGTTCTTTCCACAACCCAACGTCTTTGTAGCAATACAAAACCTTTCATATCATCACTTCTTTTTACTATTTCCAATAACCATAAACACTTCTCTTTTACCCAATCTATAAATGGTCCTGTATAACCACCATACGCCCATATTAACTCTAATCTTGGAAAAAACTTTAAAGCTCTCAAAAATACTAATTTTGCTCCATCCCTATCCGTTACACTGGCTGCTGTTACTACTACCATTAATAACAAGCCCATCGTATCTACCAAAATATGCCTTTTTCTACCCTTCACAAGTTTTCCT
>JACMQJ010000186.1 GCA_014377055.1 Candidatus Sericytochromatia bacterium | reverse complement strand
GTTGATACATCGAAGCCGTGAAGCAAACTGTTAAAAAACTTTATGGTGCTTTCATGTCCTAATACCATCATTACTAAAGCACAACCAAAATACATTATTGAGCCTGTTAAACCAAATGCTAGACCAAATTTTTTAATGTTGATGTGATTCATTTTTTTTATCCTTTTAGCTAAAATATTGTTTAATTGGGTTTTAGTCTTTAAAACCAGTCAAAAATCTTTCAAGAGATAAAAGAAGTACAGATATTGTTATTTGTAAGCCTGCATTGCCAGAAAAACTCTTATTAGAAGTATTATCTTTTCCCTACCATGTTTTTATACGACAAATCAATCCTTAATTATCATAACTGGACAATTAGCATGATTAAGTACGTAATTACTAACACTTCCCATAAGTAAACTCTTTAATTTTCCTAAACCTCTGGAATCCATCACTATAAAAGTACATTCTTTTTCATTGGCTGTTTCAACAATTAAAAGACCCGCATCTCCTTTTAAAGTAATTACTTCAGTACTAATCCCTGCTTTTTGAAGCTCCTTAATACTTTTTTCTATTATATTATTAATATTTGTTTTAAAATTGATTTCAATCTCATTTAAAATATCAGGGGTAATTTCATAAGGGTTCATTAATAATAACGATGGTGATTCAAAAACACTTAATAAAAAAACTTTTGCATTTAATTTAAAAGCTAGATCTTTGACAAAATTCAGTGCTTTTATAGAATTTGCTGAACTATCAAAAGGCAATAATATGTTATATACCATCTTTTATTTTTCCTTAAATTGATATATACGGATTATTTTGATAAATCATTTTCCAGAGTTTTTTTCATTTTCTGATATTCTTCATCAGTGATATTACCTGAAGCAAAACGTATCTGTAAAATATCAAGAGCTGAAGCTTTACTAATTCTCTGACCAGGAATATTATAAGGAATAGCAAAAATCCAAACCATCATTATTATCCAGACAAACCACCATATTAAGTGCATTCCACCATAATTATAATTGTCATACATCATTTTTAAATCTTCCTTTTATATAATGTTTCGCTTTCTACAGGTGTAGAAAACTTAATTAAGATTTTTTAATCTTCTGCCTTAAGTATCAACTGAAATGAGAATGAGTTATATGAGTAAAATCATTTTAAAAGTTGATTATGATCAATTATTTTATTGATTAGTATCATTTCAATAATTAAGTATACATAATTTAGATATTTAAAGCATTACATATACTGGAAGGTTAAATTTGGCAAAAAATAATTAAAATACAAATATTTAGTCTATAATAGTTTTATAATAATTTATATTTTGATATGTAAGTAATTTATTTTTTTATCAAATTAGAATTAGCAATTATATTTTTTAGGAGAAAACATTATGAATACCACTATTACCAAAGATTTACAGGCATGTATAGACGCATGTCTTGCTTGTTTAAAAGCCTGTGAAGTATGTTTTACAACATGTATAGATGAAAACATGGCTGCATGTACTAAATTATGTCGTGACTGTGCTGACATTTGCCATCTATGTACTCAGCTTATGTTAAGACAATCACAATTTCATCCAGCTCTTTGTGGAATTTGTGCTGATATTTGTGAAGCCTGTGCTATTGAGTGTGAAAAGCATAACTCTCAACATTGTAAAGACTGTGCAGATGCTTGTAGAAAATGTGCCATCGAATGCCGTAAAATGGCTGCTTAAATTTATATTTTAAGTTATTCTTTTTTTTTACTAAAGATAAAAAATGAATAACATAAGGAGGTTTTTATGAAAATTCCAAATCTTAGGAAATTATCCACGTTAACTTTTTGTACAGCAATTGTATTAATAAATAGTAGTTATGATGCAAATAGCAGTCCAAAAAAACTAATTAAGGCAAATAGTTTTAGTACTTTATATAAGGATTTTTCCAATCCTTTAGTATTTCCTGAAGTTGTCAGAGGAATAAATACTGTAAGCCTTACAGCACAAAAAACAACCTTAAAGGTAGGTGGAAATAATATTAATGTATTGGGTTATCATAATGGTATATTAGGGCCTACAATAGTCGCTGAAAAAGGCGAACAGGTGAACATTAATTTTAAAAATAATTTAGATGAAGAAACAAATATTCACTGGCATGGTTTAATCATTCCTGCAAATATGGATGGTCATCCTGATAATATTGTCAAACCTAGCAATAGTTTTAATTATTCATTTAAAATTAATCAGAGAGCTGGTATGTACTGGTATCACCCACATCCTCATAACAAAACAGCAAAACAAGCCTATCTAGGTTTAGCTGGAGTATTTTTGGTAACTGATCCAGAAGAAAAAAAACTTAATTTACCTTCTGGAGCTTTTGAAGTCCCTTTAGTTATTCAGGATAAAAGATTGAATGATAAAAGCCTAAAATATAATCCTAGTAAAAATGACATTATGACTGGGTTTATGGGCAAAGATATTATGGTTAATGGTATTATTTCACCATTTCTAAATGTATCTACAGGTTATTACCGTCTGAGGGTGTTAAATGGCTCTAATGCCAGAGTATATAATTTAGCTTTTAGCAATAATAGTAAATTTACAGTTATTGGTTCAGATGGTGGTTTATTGGTAGTACCTGAAGCAGTAAATTCTTTAATGCTCAGTCCTGGTGAAAGAGCTGATATACTTATTGACTTTTCTACTTATAAGACAGGTACAAAAATTTATTTACAGAGTAATATTTTTTCTGGTAGCGATACTCAGGGAAAAGAATCTTTTAAAATATT
>JACMQJ010000031.1 GCA_014377055.1 Candidatus Sericytochromatia bacterium | reverse complement strand
CTAATATATCCATGATGCTTAAGCTCATATATTTCTTTAACTTCAACATCAGAGATAATTTCTTCATCATGATAGATAGTTTCTTTTTCAGGTATTACAATTTCTAAATTATGATCATGTATTTTTTCTGCTTCTAATTCTTTATATACTTCTTCAGTGATTATAGGTTCTTCTTGAGTAGGTACTTCAATAATTTCTTTTTCAGTTATTACTTCTTCCTTAACTAACTTTTCAGAAACTAGAGATTTTATAAATTTTAAAATCCGAATATTTTTATCAAAACTACCTGTTGCCAAATATCTACCATTAGGGCTAAAAGTAAGGGCATAATTTTCTTCGGAGTTGCCAGTAATTGTTTTTATTTCTATACCAGTTTTTACATTCCAGACTTTAATAGTTCGATCTGAGCTTGCAGTTACAAGATAATTACCATCAGGGCTAAATACAACTGTATTAATCCAATCAGTGTGACCAGTAATTGTTTTTATTTCTTCACCTAGATTACTATCCCATATTTTGATAGTTTTATCAGAGCTAACAGAAGCTATATATTTACCATCAGGGCTATAAGTAACAGAATTAATCCAGTCTGTATGACCCTTGAGAGTCATAATTTCTGCCCCAAAATCAACATCCCAAATCCTAATAATTTTGTCAGCTCCAGCCGAAATAATATATTTGCCATCAGGACTATAAAAAACCGATGAAACCCTGTTTGTATGACCCTTTAATAATTTTACTTGTCCACCAGAATAGACTGACCAGATTCTAACTGTTTTATCATAACTAGCAGAAGCAAGGTAACGACCATCAGGACTATAAGCAATTGAGCTAACTGAGTCTGTATGACCTTTTAGATTTTTTAATTCACTTTTTGATTCTAGATCCCAAATTCTAATAGTTTTATCGTAGCCAGCAGAAGCAATGTAGTCACCATCAGGGCTATAAGCAATTGAATTAATTGTATCTGTATGACCTGATAATGTTTTTGTACTTAAGCTATTAATATCCCATATTTTTATTAATTTATCATCATTAGCTGTGGCTAAATATCTACTATCTGGACTATAAGCCATATAGTTAATAAAATTTGAGTTTTTTAAGGTCTTAAATTCTTCAATTTCAACAACTTCAATTAAGTCTTCAGAGTTATTTTCTTCTTCGTCAATGTATAAAACATCATCAAACTCATTTTGATAATCTTCAGAGCTATCGAGTTTTGAAAGGTATATTGATCCATTTTTATCAGATGAAGCAAGAATATTACCATCAGGGCTAAATATAACTGATAAAACGGCTTTGGTATGAGTTTTTATTTGATCTATCTCTTCACCTGTATCTATGTCCCAAATTTTTATTGTACTATCTTTACTAGATGAAGCTAAATAACTATTTTTATGATTAAAACTTAGTGAATAAACAGCTTTTGTATGACCCTTTAATATTTTTACTTCTTGACCTGACTCGATACTCCATATTTTTATAGTTTTATCTCTACTGGCTGAGGCAAGATAATTTCCATCATTACTATATTTTACACAATGAATAAGACTATTATGAGCATGAATTATTCGTGATATTCTTCCTGTTTTGGCTTCCCATATATTTATAGTTCCATCTGTACCTGCTGAGGCAAGGTAATCACCGTCAGGATTATAGCAAATAGAATTAACTTCATCATGATGACCATAAAATGTTTTTATTTCATTTGCTGTCTGTATATCCCAAATTTTGATTGTGTGATCTGCACTTGCTGATGCTAAATATTTATTATCAGGTGAAATAGTTAAGCTATAAATCTCATCATTATGACCTGTTATTGTCCTAATATCTCTACCGATACTAATATCCCAAACTTTAATAGTATGATCTGCACCTGCTGAAAATAAATATTTTCCATCAAAACTATAAACTAAAGAATAAATTTCATCATAATGACCTTTTAAGGTTTCTATAATTAATTGTGAAGAAACATCCCAAATTTTAATAGTCTGGTCTGAACTTGCTGAAGCTAAATATTTTCCGTCAGCACTATAAGCCAAAGAAAAAACTTCTCCAGAATCATTTAACAATGTTGATACATGTTCTTTTTCTATCAAGGATTCATTTTGTAAATAATTTTGTTCTTCAATAATTTCTTTAATTTCTTCCATATTTTCTATTTCACAAACTTTAATTTTAATTGGTCTTGTTTCTAAAGATTTAGATCAAATTTAGGATAAGGTATTGATAATATATAATGATTTTCCCAATACTGAGGATCTATATACCATTTTGAATTAACTCGGATCTTAGATTTTTTATTAGTCTTTTGATCAATATTTAAATCACTTTTGTTAAAACCTTTTCTAAGTTTTTCTTCATATACTTTATCCATATTGACAGAATAATACATGTTAGAAAAAGTTATTGGTTTTATCACCAGATAAATTTTACCTCTTGGAACAAAATATGATGGTTGTAAAACTACAATAGAAACTTTTGCCCAAAAGAATAAAGCAATTATAAATAATGTTAAAAACTTAAAAGTTGTAGCTAATTTGCTCTTTTTTTTGGTAACAACAAATTGATTGTTAGGCATATTTTGAGCCTGGAATTGTCTTTGTGCCTGAACTTGAGCTTGTTGAAAAACAACAATTCTATTGGCAATTTCTTGATATTTTGCCATTTCTTGTTCAGATGGTTTATAGCCTTTTTTTTGTACATTCTCTTCAAGTTGTATTGCCCAATTAACCTCCTCTTGGCTTGGAGGTGCGGCCTGAGCTGAAACTTGCTGAGTTTGTACAGTTGGAGCGTTAATCATTCCATTTGCTATATTATTATTTTTTTGACCATCAGGAGGAGGTATTTTTTTGTATTCCTCATTCTCTGACAAATTTGGTCTTTTAAAAGGTTGGTTACTTTGTGCCATCAAAAATATATATTTAATTTAAAATTACTCTTTGTATATTTTACTAGTTTTTAAAAATTAATTCAGCTTTTTATCTAAATAAAAAATTTAAATAAATATATCTTTAATAAAACTTTCTTATTTATGATGAAAAAATATTAGTTTTAATTTTGTGCGAATTAGTATAGTTAGGTTAAAACGGTTGTTTATAAATTTTCTATTTCCTCTTTTGTTAAACCAGTCGCTTTTGATATTTTTTCTAATTCAACTCCTAATTCTTTGAAATTTTTGGCTATTTCTTTTGATTTGTCTTCAATCTTGCTTTTTAACTTCTTCATCATAAATTTCTCAAAGCTATTTAAAACTTCTTTTTCTTTAACTTTAGGCATTTTTTCTAATTCCTCATAAAATAAATTATCATATTTTTCACTGCTAAAACTTAAAAACAAATTTATAAACTCAAAGAGTTCGGTTATTTCATCTTGTGAATAATTCCTTTCAACTAATATTTTTGTTAGTTCAACTTTGAACTTAAGTTTTGTTTTTTGATTATCTTTTGCTTTCAAAGAATATAAGACAGCCAACACTAGAAAAGCAAAGATATTATTTGACTTTTTTAAAAGCTCTTGATTTTGTTCTAATACTTTGTAAGT
>JACMQJ010000185.1 GCA_014377055.1 Candidatus Sericytochromatia bacterium | reverse complement strand
AAACCAACAAAAGAACCTATTATCGAAGAATATGGTGCAGAAGCTATACCTAATCTATCAACTCTCAAAACAATTTTTCCAAAGGAAAGTATTTTTCCTAAAAGTGAAAAAGATTGGGAGTTATGGGACTATCATAACTTTCAAAAAAAGGAAACTTTTGAAAATGCTAAAGTTAAACAAGGTAAAAATATTAATGAATTTATAGCGAATACACAAAATTATCAAGCAAATTTGATTAAAGTCGCTGCTGAATCTTTTAGAAGACAAAAATATAAACCTGTTACTGGAATATTTCAATTTATGTTTGTCGAAAGTTGGAAATCTGTTAATTGGGGTATTATTGATTATCTTAGGAATGAAAAAAAAGGCTATGATTATCTAAAAACTGCATATCAACCTATTTTACCAAGTGTTGTTTCTGAAAAAGATATTTATAAAAAAAATGAGCTTATAAAACTTCAATTATGGGCAATAAATGATCTGGACAAAGGCTTTGATTCTTCTTCTTTTTCATATATTCTAAAAGATGAAAATAATATAATTGAGAAAAAATCAATAATATTTAATTTAAAAGAATCAAGTTCAACAAAAATAGAAGTTTTGAGCTTTGATAAGCTTAAACCTAATAACTATGAGCTTATTACCCAAATAAATTCTAATGACTCGGTTTTACTTGGTAAAAATAGACTAAAATTTAAAATTATGAACTAGGATATTTAATTTTATGGTAAATCCAAATCTTTTTAAGAAAAAAATATTGTTTTTGATAGCATTATTACTTTCTTTTCAAATGTTACAAAGTCCTGCTTATTCTCAAATTTGTAATTGTGAAAAAAATCCTTATCATATTAGTGATACTAACAGTGATACAGAAATAAATAAAAGTATTCCTAGTCTTGTTTTTATAGGAGTTGGTTCAGTAATTGCTCTTTCAGCAATTATTATGGTTATTTTTTTTGAACCTGAAAGTATAGGGTTTAATACAGAAACATTTATAATAAAAAATAATCTTATTAAAGAAGATTCTCAAGTTATTAGCTTAGCTAATCTTTTTGGTCTCAATTATAGTTTTGGGCATATTTTTGAATTATCTCCAGCAATTGTATTTATTCCACAAAATAGTAACCTTTTTTTAACTGATTTTGGTGTTAAATTTTCAGATAATCGTGTTATTAATGGCGAAAGGCATGGAATATCACCTTTTATTTCGGCAGGATTATCAGGTGGTTTTAGCAATAGTTCTTTTGGTTATGGTATTTATGCAAAAACAGGTCTATTATTAAAACTTGAGAATATTCTAGTTAATTTTGATGTCGGTTATAGATTACTTCAAGTTTCAAATATATCTGTTAATAGTTTTACTGTTGGTGGTAACATCTCATATAAATTTCAATAGGAATATAATTTATAAATATTATTTTTTTATACATAGTGAGATTAATATTTGTAGGGGCGTATTGCATACGCACTCTTACGATATATTTCAGTATGATTATTTATTTATGGTTAAAAATCAGATCAATGATTTTAATTATGTATATGTTGTTTCATATTTACCGTTTATTTTGGGCGTATGCAATACGCCCCTACGCCAGAATTGGTAAATGTTACTATGGTTTTGAAGTTGCTTGTGATGAAATAATTGAAGGACTTGGTTTTGATGTTGCACTTGATGAAGTAATCAAAGGACTTGGTTTTGAAGTTACTTGTGATGAAATAATCGAAGGACTTGGTTTTGAAGTTGCTTGTGATGAAATAATCGAAGGACTTGGTGTATAAGGAACATAAATAATCGTAGGGCTACTAGTTCTTATAATATAAACTGTTTGTATTGTTGAAGGAATTGTTAATGGTATAGAAGTTGGAATTGATACTAAAATTGTGTTAGTTGGTGTTATTGTAGGTGCTACATATATATTATCTATTTTTTTATCCTCAGTTACTTTTATTAAAATTATAACTTTTTTTGAACCCTTGACACTTTTAGCTGTGACTATAGTATTACCTGTTTTAATTGCTGTCAGCTTACCTGTCTTATCAATTTGTACAATATTATTTGGCTCTGATAACCATTCAATATCATCATTAGAAATTTCAATACTTCCATCCTTATAATTAAGAGTAGATAAAAGAATTTTTTCATCACCAACTTTAAGATCTATTTCTTTTATTGGGTCAACAGAGATAGTTTTTAGATTACTGATAGACTCATTTTTTACAGTTATAGATTTACCACCAAGAAAAATTAAACCTATTGGATTATCAATATTTTCACATGAGATAAGTGGAAAAAGTAAGAAGAAAATAATTAAGCATATTCTTTTGTACTTTTTTAAATTATTCATTATTTTTATACTTATAAAATAAAAATGATTCTCTTACAATAAATTTGTGGCAATAAAAATTGTTCCCAACACAGATATTGTTGATATACCTATTGCTGAAACTATGAATAGAACAAAAATAGATATAAAACTAAGTATTGCTTGTGTAACATGTATCTTATGTGAGTACTTGATTGATAATATTATAAGTGTAGCAAACCATAGATAAATAACTAATTTAATTAAGGAATAAATTTCGTTGCTATGGTCGCCAAATACATTTGATAAAATGTATAAGGGTGCAACAAAAATCAATGGTAAAGAGGCGTAGGCTGTCCCAATCAATGTATCAGTTATTTTACCCGAACCACCAAATAAGTCAGAGGTAAAAGTTAAAAGAATACCAGAAATAACCCAAACAAACATATAAAAAGTAAAGGTTATAATCATTAATAATAAAACGGATAGACCGCCAGAGTTATAAGCAATAGCATCTTTTACTGATGTTAACAATGCCAGCAAAAAAATTATTAAAAATGAACTAGCAAAATATTTTCTATTTGAAAGCTCGGAAAAAGTTGTATTAGGCTTAAATAAAACACCATAAATATTATCTAACATATTCATTATTTTAATCCTATTTATACAATGTAAGAGGTATTTTATTAAAACTTGCAGAAAACTCAGGGGAGTCAAATACCGTTCCTGTAATTACTGATTTAGAACTTAGACCACCAAATAATTTTTCCCATGATGCTTTTGAATAATTTTTTAGTTTTGGCTCGCCATCAATCTTTAACTCTCTAGCTAACTCGTTGATAGCATCTGACTCTGAGCCTAGTTTATCAATCAATTTATTGTCATTTGCTTGATTACCTGTATATATTCTACCATCACCAAGTTGTTTTACTTTTTCGATAGATAACTTTCTACCTTTTGAAACAGCTTTAGCAAACTCGTTGTATGTGTCATTGATTAGATTTTGCAAAAGTGTTCTTTCATCATCAGTCATTTTTCTTGAACTATTACCAATATCTTTAAATTTCCCACTTTTTATTGTATTAGTTTGATAACCTATTTTATTTTGTAGGTCTGTATAGTTTGGTATTTGCATAATAACACCTATACTTCCTGTTAATGTTGATGGATTAGCATAAATAACATCTGAGGCACTTGCTATATAGTAAGCTCCTGAGGCTGCTATATCTTCCATAAATGAAACCACTTTAATATTTGAATTTTTCTTGAGAAACATTATTTTTTCATAGATAGCTTGTGAGGCTGAGGCTGTACCGCCAGGGCTATTAATTCTCAAAAATATCCCTTTTATTTTATCTTTTTTTATTTGTTCAAGCATGGGTATTATATCATTGGCATTAACCCCTGACGATCCAAAACCATTAGACTCTGAATACATAATAGGACCTGATATATCAATTACAGCAATATCAGCTTTTTTTATCCCAAATGATGAGTCACTCCATGAAAAAGAATTTGATTTAGCATTTGTAGGATTACTATTTTTTTGAAAGATAAAACCTGTAATTACTGATGCAAAACAAAGTGCAACCAATGTACCTGCTATTATTCTATCTGTTTTCATTATAATTTTTTACCAACATCTTATTATTACATACTTTAAGTTTACGCTATGTTTAAAATAAAGCCTACATTTGCATTAAAAATCTATATGAGTTGTTGCATAAAAAAATTATTACTATTTAAATATTTTTAAAGGATATTTTAGCCACGAATAAGAAACTAATAAACACGAATAATTTTTTAATATTTACTTGTTTCTTCATTCGTTTAATTAGTGAAATTCGTGGCTAAATCTTTACTTTCTTGCCAATACTAGATCCATATTTAATCAGCGTTTCTATACCTTTAGAAGAGTGTTCAACTATATCAAGATCAATTTGTACTTTATTTTTTTCAAAAATTAAGACTGTTGTTGATCCACCAAATTCAAAATATCCTTTTTCTTGCCCTTTTGTAAATGTGCAATTATTTGGATTATTTTGAATTATTTTGCTAACACCTAATGCACCAATATCTATATCTAAAACATCACCAAAATTTTTGGTTTTTAATTCACACATTTCTCGATAGTTACCTTGAAAAACAGGTAAATTACTTTCAAGAGCAATTGGATTAACTGAATGAAAATATTTACCAATTGTTACAACCTTACTTTGAATGCCATTATCTATATAACAAAATCTATGATAATCAGCAGGTGCAAGCCTAAACACAAGACATAACCCATCTTTATATTTTTCTACCAATGAATGATCAAGTATTAATTCTGATAAGCTAAATTTTTTACCTTTTATTGGAAAAATAGTATCATCTTTGATGGGATAAATGCTCAGTCTTGAATCAGCAGGAGAAATTAAAATATCATCATCATAATTGATAGGTCTGGCTGATGGTTTTAGTTTTCTGATAAAAAAGTCATTAAAACTATCAAATGATTCAACATCATCCAAAATATCAGAAACATTGATCTTGTGTTGTTCTATAAAAGATTTGATTTTTTTTTTACTTGAAGGCTTTTTTAACAAATTACCATAAAAAATAGAAAAGTATTTTTGTTTAAGTATTCTTTCTGTAATAAACAATCCTAGTTTGTTACTGTACATGAAATTCATTAATGATTTACCAAAAACTACTTCATCTTCTAGTTTATTACCCTCACGATTATATAGAGTAATATTGCTCATACTAATGGCTCAGCCAAAAATAAGTTAAAAATATAGCAACTATAGGTGATATAACATAGAATATACCACCTGGCTTAGGTATTTTGACATTAAGTATAAACATGACAGAAACTAATAAAAATGTTAATCGAATCAAATTAAAATAAAGTGACTGATTACCTGACATAATTGTTATAAAAGCAAGAGGGAAAATGACTGCTGAAAATGTTACAGGTAAACCTGTATAATACTGCACCTTGCCATCACCACTAGTTCCATGAATATTAAAATAAGCAAGTCGTATTGTGGCACAGCAAGTATAAAAAATCAGCAGAAAATAATCAATAGGGCTATTAAAGCCTAGATGAAAAGTAATCATAACAGGTGCTACACCAAAACTAACAACATCAACAATTGAATCCAATTGCACACCAAAAAGTTGTGCTTCTTCATTAAGTGTCATTTTTCTGGCAACCATTCCATCAAAAAGATCACAGATACCAGAATACATAAAACAAACAATGGCAAACTCAATCTTATTATTGTATGACAAAAAACATGACATCAAAGAAAGCGTCAAACCTATTAGGGTTATAGCATTAGGTAGGTTATATACGCCTATAAACATTTAAAGTAAATCTCTCAAATTCTTAATTCATTAAAGAAAGCTTAACCTATTCTAGCAAACTTTTGTCTGTCAAGGAAACACTTTGAATCTATAGTTTTGTTAAACTATAATTTATTAATGATTTTGGTGAGCCCATTGAAACTTAATAAAAGTTAGTTTTTTTAAGATACAAAATGATCACAAATCATATCTCTAAACTTATTAATGAAATATAATTTAATTATGAGAAAACAATTATATAAAAATATATTTAGCTTAACTAGCTTCTTGATTTTGACAAGTTGCACCAGCAATAATACTGTTATAAGTCCTGTTGTTAAAGATAATACCCAGATACAATCAGTTAAACAAACAATTAATCCAGATTTTGATTTATTGATAGAACAAAAAAAAACTAATGGTGAAATAATTTCCATTGGTTCAAAAGGTATTGAAAGTGTTTCAATTGATGGATATGATTATCCAATTAACAAATTAACCAAAAACCAGCTTAGAGTTGATATACCTCAAGTTGCACCTGGAAAACACCAATTAAAAGTATCTGTCTATCTAGCTAAAGAACCTTTTATCTTACCTTTGATAATTCCTGATCTTAGTCAAAAAATATATGTTTTATTAAGAGTGACAACTAACGAAGCAACAAGAGAATTAATAAAAATAGAGTATGGATATGATCTAGATCAAAATGGTATCATTGATCTTAACAATGACAGGTTTGAAAGCTCAGGAAAAGATTTTTTTCAGATAAACCCTAATGGAACTAAAAAAAAGATAGATATAGCATTAAGTACAGGCAAAACATTACCAAATGAATCTGTTCCACCTCCTGGAGTTGTTCCTTCTGCTGATCCACAATCGCAAAAAAATGATACTAGTCATCCACAAATCCAGATCCCCGATCCTCCTAAACCAAAAACTAATGATAATGACTTGTATCCATTACCACCAAACAATAAAATAAATGACCCTGTTCCTGTGCCAATAAATGTACCAAAGTCTGTTCCTCCCCAGGATCAAATCCCAACACCTGTTCCTATTGAAAATTAAAATATATTTATTTTTGTATGCTTGATATAGCTGGATAAAAATAATAAATATAGTTAAAAAAGATTAAATATATTTGTACTTAACTATTAAGGATATAATCGGCTAATTAAGCTTATTAATAATAATTTAAGGCAATATTTGAGCTTATACCAAGCTTTTATTAATCATTAAATATGATATACTTATTCATAAGCTTAATAAAGATTTTTAGTTTCAATGGGGAATCTAATTAAAATATTCTTAATTAAGCAAAATATAGTGCATTAATATTAATTAAAATTTGTTATTATCTTAATAAGATTTTTAATAATGTTGAGTGATCTTCAATGGGGAAGATAGCATGATTTCAAAAAATAGTTTTATTTTTCCAGGACAAGGCTCACAAGTTCCAGGAATGGGCTCGGATATTTTTAACTCTTATCCTGAAGCAAAAGAAATATTTTATCAGGCGGATAGTTTATTTGGTAGTAAAATAAGCGATATTTGTTTTTCAGGATCTGCTGAACTATTACAAAGAACCGAAATTGTCCAACCAGCGATGTTAACAGTTTGTATTGCGATTTGTCGTGTTCTCAAAAATAATGGGATTTATCCTGATTTTCTTGCAGGTCATAGCTTAGGAGAATATTCAGCACTGGTTTGTAGTGGCGTTCTTACTTTTGAAGATGCTTTTAACTTAGTAAAGCTTAGAGGTAAATTAATGGCAAAAGCGGGAGAAAAATATCCAGGTACAATGGTTGCTGTTATTGGATCTAACAAAAAAGAGCTTGAAGAAGAATGTAATAATTTTTCTAATGATAATTCGATAGTCATAGCTAATTACAACGGTCCTCAACAACTAGTTATATCAGGTAAAATTGATTCTATAAAAGAGTTTTCACAAATAATGATAGCCAAAGGTAAGAGAGTTGTTCCATTAAATGTTAGTGGTGCTTTTCATTCTCATTTTATGAAATCTGCTCTTGCTGAGTTAGTTGAGGCTATCGAAGATACCGAATTTTATAATGCAAAAATACCTATTGTTACTAACATTGACAGTACAATAACTAGAGATAGCAAAAGATTCAAAGAAAAACTAAAATGGCAACTTATATCACCTGTTTTGTGGGAAGATTGTGTTGAGTGTATGATTTCTCAACGTGTTGATACTTTTATCGAAATAGGTCCACAGAGGGTTTTGAGTAAACTTGTCAAAAGAATTGATAAATCAAAAACTGTTTTTAGCATTGAAAGTGTCACATCGCTCGAAAATTATTTGGAGCAAAAAGATAGCTTGGCTACAGCCTCATAATATAATGAGAGTTATTTTAAACTTTGGATAATTACGATATAAGTTACTCCTATTTGGTTAATCTTGAGTTAAATAATTACTAACAAATATATTTTTATGTTAGAATATGCCTAACAGTTTAAGAACTCTGGTAACAGCAGCAGTTAATTAATTGTATTTTGCGATAATTTAGGAATAGTAATATTATGCACCCGAAAAGATATTTTGATGATGGTTTTTTCTCAAATAATGAGATTAATCCTGATCTTTTGGGCAAATATGCACGTTCATCTGCTAATATATTAATGAAAACACATACTCCTATACCCGTTCTGGAAGCTTCTTACATTAATTTGTATCAAACTTTTGAACAAGAAAGAGCTTATAATCATGTAGAAGATATTTCTGATATTATGAGAGCAAGAGTTTTTTGTGAGCCTTTTATCAATTTTAATTTTTTAATGGAGTTCATTGAGAGTGGCTTATTATCTGTTGACTCTGAAAATGATATAGAAGCATTTTTTACTCATTTTCATAAGATTATTGATCTTTGTAAATATGGTAATCTTGAAGGCGTAATTGAATATTAATTTTAGGTATATTATGATTAAAAAATTTTTAAAATTCAAATTTTTACCCGTTATTTTAACTACATGTATGATGTTTTTAACATCCTGTAATCAAGGTAAAGCACTGGATCTAAAAGGTAGAGTTGCAGTAGTTGAAACAACAAAAGGAACTTTTAAGTTTGTACTTTTTGAAGATAAAGCTCCTATCACCACCAAAAATTTTATAGAATTAGTCCAAAGTAAATTTTATGATGGTCTAACTTTTCATAGATATGAACCTGGTTTTGTGATTCAGGGTGGAGATCCTAAAGGTGATGGTTCAGGTGGTTCACCAAAAACTATTCCATTAGAGGTTAATGCAGCGTTAATTCATAATGAAGGTGCCGTAGGTATGGCAAGATCTCAAAGTCCAGATAGTGCCTCAAGTCAGTTTTATGTTACTCTAGCCCCAGCACACAGTCTTGATAATGCTTATGCCGTTTTTGGTTTTGTCACAGAGGGAATGGATGTAGTTCAAAAGTTACGTGTTGGTGATAAAATGAAAAAAATAACAGTTGTAAATCCTAAACCAGAAAATAAAGATAAAGAAAAAAAATAATTTT
>JACMQJ010000184.1 GCA_014377055.1 Candidatus Sericytochromatia bacterium | reverse complement strand
TTCAAAATATTATTAGCAATTGCCTTAACATCTTCTGGTATAACATATTCTCTTTGTTGCAAAAAAGCATAAGCTTTTGAGCAATGCAAAAGATAAAGTGAAGCTCTTGGAGATGCTCCGTACTCTATCAAATCATTAATTCCAAGGTTATAATCATTAGGATTTCTAGTGGCAAAAACTAGATCAATTATATATTTTTTTATTCGCTCATCAGTATAAATATTTTTAATGATATTCCTTGTTTTTATTACTGTATCTATGTCCATTACTTTGTTAATACTTGGTATTGAGTTATCAAACATATTTAAAATAGATAATTCTTCTGCTTTGCTTGGATAACTGACTTTAATTTTAAACATAAACCTATCCAATTGTGCCTCAGGTAGTGCATAAGTTCCTTCTTGATCAATAGGGTTTTGTGTCGCTAAAACTAAAAATACATCAGATAAAAAATATGTTTCTTGACCTATTGTCACTTGTCTTTCTTGCATTGACTCCAATAATGCGGCTTGAACTTTTGCAGGTGCTCGATTGATCTCATCAGCCAATAAAAGATTCGTGAAAATAGGCCCTTTTTTGATTAAAAAATCATTTGATTTAGGATCATAAATTGTAGTTCCTATTAAGTCTCCAGGCAGTAGGTCAGGAGTGAATTGTACTCTTTTAAAATCAGCATCAATAGTTTCAGAAAGTGTTTTGATTGATAAAGTTTTGGCAAGACCTGGAACACCCTCAAGCAAAACATGACCATTACATAATAGAGCCATTGTCAAGCTTTCTAGTAAATGGTTTTGACCAACAATAGATTTATGTAATTGTTGTTTTATCTCAGAAAATCTAGGACTTAATTCCAAAATACTTTCATTTAGTTTTTTTAGTTCTTCTTTGTCCATTTTTTAATTGTACTTGTTAAAAATTGGTTTGCAAAGTTCCTTTGTATATGAACAAGGGGTTTAAACCTAAGGTGTAGAAAAAGAGTCTTCTTCGTTATCCATAATAAGACAACTGGCTGAAGCACTCTTGTTTAAAAAAAGGTATTCCTATGAACAAGGGTACTTCAGCTCATAGGTGTACAAAAAAGAGATATAGAAGATTTCAAGTATATATTCCAAAACATGCGAAATATTTTTAAGTATTTTCGACAGCTTACTTACAATGTTTGCTCCAGTTGCCAAGATTTCTATTTTTTAGCACCAATGAGAATTTATTTGTTAGACTGTTATTACAATAGGTATTAAAATCAACTTTTGTATCAGTATATTCTGCAACAAATACGGCTTTATTATTTTTTATAAATGGTATAGTTTCATTTATCCAACCATCAACATAAGCACCTTCAGTTAGCATCCAATCAAATTTGTTAGCATAATCAGCTACAAATTCAGGAAGATTTTTTAATCCTATTGAAAGTCCACGTTTATGAGCCTCAACTATCAGCCAGTCACAATATTTTTTTTCATCATCTATCGAAATGTTAAAACCACTAGAGTCTACTTGAAAACCATCTATATTATCTGGCTCTACAGCATCAAACCCTTTTCGTTTGATCATATCAAGGCGTGCCAAAATAACAGGTGCTAATTTATTGATATTACTTACATTCAACCATTTTTCACCTTTCCATTCAGTATAATTATTTCCGACAACATCTAAAGGAAATGATTTTGCATCGGGTGCCCATTCTTCCAATGTTCCTACTGATATATAACCAATTACTTTTTTGCCTTTTTGATGTAGAATAGCTATCTGCTCCTTTGTAGCTGAGAAAGCATCAATATCAATTACATCTGAATTGTTATTCATATCAAGATTTTCGGAAAGTACCCAATCAAAAGCCAAGCCTGGTTTTGGATGCCAGATTAAATTTTGTTCTACAATAGTAGGACTTATTGTTGGTTTTACGATAGGTTTGTTTTTCTTTGAAAGTATATTAAAAGTACTATCTTGATTAACTTGATTTTGGTTTAGTGATGGAGGCTGTGAGCATCCGCCAAAAATCATAAAAGACAGAGTTAGGCTGGTAGCCAAAAAACGATCGACACGAGAAAATTGAGGCATTAAAATCTCCTTTTACAATATAATAATACTAATGGGTAACTCGGCTAACTCATTTATTAATTGAGTCCCGTGGCTTTGCGTCCTTACTTCACAATAAGTTTGCCTTTTTCCTTCAGATAAAACTAAAGGAGTATGCTTCACACACTAAACTATATATATAGAATTAAATGTGATTTATATCACGGCTATTTTTTAAAACCAAAAATATGTCACATTCTAAAAATACCATAAGCTTTATTTTTGGTTTATTTTAAAATACCAAGTTTTTTTCTAAAAATAAGGAAATATCTTCTTTCAATACAATGGTTCTTCAACATCATCAGAAGGCTGATTAATAACACCTAAGTTTTTTTTAATAAAAAATTATTTCTCTAGCTATTCTTATTGCATCATATTCATTTTTACGAACATAATCGGTTACTCCTGATTGATGCTCCAACCAATCACTCAATGATTCTTCATCATCAATCTAACCAGTTCCCGTTTTTACTAGCACAGAACCAGCAAGAAATAATCTTGAGCTATTTTTTACCATAACTATATAATCAGAAACTGTATTTCCAAAAGCAATAGAAATAGTTGATGTAACTTTTTTGACCTTTTTAATCTAATTCTTAATCTGCGGCCCATTGATACCTAATAGGAATAGTACATATTTCAACAATGAGTTTAAGTATTTGTATATTTTCTTCTAAATTGTATAAATTTTCTAAGTCATTTATTTCTTTTTTTAGTTTATCAATAACCAAGTCGCAACTATTAATTTCAAAACTATATTCTTGGATAGATGGTTTTGCTTTTCGTAAAACTATTTTATATATTAAATATAATTTTTTTATGGTAAAAAAAGTTGGCTTATGATTTTCTATCTTATCTTCAAGTAAATCAATTTTTGATTGTAATTCTTGTTTTTTATTGTATAGATCATTTACTTTTTTCATTAAAGATATTTTCGCTTCTTTGAGCTCTTTATATTTTTGTTTATACAAATAATAGTCACTATCTTTTAGAATATCTGACATACCAAATAACATAGTTCGACATAAATTTAAAAGAGGGGTATAGGTACGATCAACATCAAGACCGAATATCATAAATTTGAGACAGTTCTCAGTTTCACCATTCATTAATGCTGATAGTGATTTTTCATAAATATCTTGTGCTCCAAGATAAACAAAGTTTAAACCTTTTAAATAATTGTCTGCTCTATCTTCTGTTAAAACAGTTGGTAAAACTTTTTTTATTTGTACCAATTTTTTGGATACATTTGTACTCATATAATTTATTAACCTTTAAATTGTTATTTTGATTTTCCAAATTTTTCCATCCATGCGACCATTACAGAAGCATTAGCTACATTAACCTCTTCTGTCGATTCCCACTTATTAAGTTTTTTTAGTAACAGTAAATTCTGCTCTTGTGTTAGTGAGTTATTATCATTTGCAAAAATCTCTATACTTTTTTCTTTTGTATGATTAATTAAATAATCTACTTTTTCCTTTTTTACTGTACTTTGAATTTTTTTTAATGAATCTCTTATTTCAGGATTAGCAAAAGTTACTATTTCCTCTTTATTTTTAGTTTTTTCGTTATTATCTGAAGGCAAAGATGTATACAAATCAAATGTTTTTTTAACAGCTCTTGAAGCATTCTCTAAAATATTTGTTTCGTTATTTTCAGCTGAATTACTAGATTTGTTGTTACTCACTTAAATTAGTCCCCTTGGAAAATACAATAAAGAATTAAAAATTTTATTACACTGTTAAGAATAATTCTAACACGAATATATATGAAAAGGGAAGATTTATCTAACAGGAAATTGACTCAATATAATTATATTCATACTAGATTAATTGTACTTATCAGCTTAATTAATACAATCAATCTACAAAAAGACTATTTATTAATAATAAAAGATATTCCTCTTTTCCTTTTGGTTGCATTTGTTAATTTGTGCGGATCTACATAACTATTAAGTCCAAAATCTTTTAACATTTTTTTTGCTAATTCAGTTGTATTAATATTCCTATTATAAACATCATTATAAGCTTCTAAGTATACATGCCCACTATCAACATTTATTTTTACAGGTTGATAAATTATTCTTACAGGAAGATCTTTTTTTACTTTTTGGAATAAAACAGCAGCATTTTCAGGGCGCATTCTAATACAACCATGACTGACAGAGTATCCTACACTTAGAGGTGCATTAGTTGAATGAATACCAACTCCTGAATTACTAAGTCCCATCCACCAGTTACCAAGAGGATTATTTGGCCCTGCTGGAACTTCGGTTAATACTTTTCTACCCTTAGCAGCCATTTCTTTTTGAATAGAAATTGGAACTTTCCATGATGGAGATTTAATTTTTTCGGATATTTTATAATTACCAAGTGGTGTTTGCCATTTTGGGTCAGGTAAACCAACAGCCACAGGAAAGGATTCAACAAATATTCCTTTATTAAAGTGGTATAACCTATTTTCTGGAATATTAACCACTATGCCATCAACATTACTAGAAGGTTGCATTGACTGATCAATAGTCACTTTTTGACCGATACTTAGATATGGGCTAGTAGCATTATTCATTTTGGCAAGAGTTCTATATCTCATTGCAAACTTTTTTGCTATGGTTTTTAAATTATCACCTTTTTTAACTTTATATTCAGTTAAAACAATAGTTCCAGGTCTTAAAATATATTTGTTTGTGTTAGCATCATTTTTGAAACTAAATCTAAAATTATTTTTTTTAATTACTTTATTGATGGGTTTTGGCTTATGAGTAGGCGCGACTTTAGTCTTTGGTTTTACCTTTGGTTTTGGTATCATCTTGGGAACAGGTGTCTTATTGGGTGTTGGTGTAGCCAAAGGTGTATCAATTGGCTCAGGTGTGATAGGTGTTCCTGTTGGCATCATTGAAGGAAAAGGAGTATCAACTGGTTCAGGCGTACTTGGTGGGTCTGATCTAAGAGTTGAAGGACTAGAAGATCTTGGAGAAGGAGGTATATTAAAAATAGGTGTTTCTGTACTTTTTGGAGTAGGGACAGATATTTCATCCGATATTAAATTATTAATAAATAATGGCGAAGCGATAGCATTGCCAGCACCTGAAACTATAGAAAGAGAAATTAATGTTAATAACCTACTCTTATTATGACCAAAAAAACTCATTTACCCACTCCTAAAAACTCATTTTAATAACTGAAACCATTTTTTCTTATATGAACAGCAGGTTCTAAATCGCTTAATAACTCACCATTAACAACTTCACCAAGTACTACAATGTGATCTCCTGCTTCGGTTGTTGAATAAACTTTACATTCAAGATAAGCTAAACTATCTTTTATAACAGGAACTCCAAGAGTTTTTTCGATATGACTAACAGTTGATAAACCATCTGCACCACCTGTTTTGGGATTTGCAAATAAACCAACAAGCTTCATATTTTCTTTACTCATAATATTAACAACAAAAACACCTGAATCATTAATAATATCGTAACTTCCTCTACCTTTTTTCATTGAAACAGCAATTAATGGTGGTTCAAAAGATACTTGTACAAGAAATGAAGCTGTAAAAGCTGCCAAGTCATCACCATTTTTTGAAGTAACAACATATAAGCCTGAAGCAACTTTTGCTAGTGCTTTGCCAATAACTTCCTTATTTTCCATTAAAAAAACCTCTGATAAAGATAATATAACAATTAATTCTACTCTATTTTTAGAAGTTTAAAAATTAATTTAGTTTAAATTAAGGTTTTTCAAACAAAACTAAAACCCAATCTCCTTGATATTTTTTATCTTTTAATATAAGTCCATGTTTAGTTAGTGCATTAATAACATCTTCTTCTTTATGATTAATAATACCTGCACCCATGAATAAACCTTTACTATTAAGGTATTGTGGCAAATCCTCTGCAATAGATTCTATTATTTGAGCTAATAAATTACCTGCAATAAAATCATATTTTTCTGTACAATCTTTTAACTGTCCTTGAAATAAATTAATATTCATCTTGTTTAATTCAAAATTTTCTTTAGCAGTTCTAACAGAAACAGGATCTATATCAATAGCCGTTATTTTTTTGACTCCTAAAAGATCCATTGTGATTGCAAGTACACCTGATCCTGTTCCCAAGTCCAAGGTATTGTAATCAGAATTATTATTAGTAAATATCTCTTCAATTTTTTCTATACAAAGATGTGTCGATGGGTGAGTTCCTGTACCAAAAGCCATTCCAGGATCAAAGTTAATAACTAAATCTTCCTTTTGTGCTTGATAATCTTCCCACAAAGGTTTAATTACTAAATGCTTACCGATACGAGTCACATGAAAATATTTTTTCCAACTATCCGACCAATCATCTTCTTTGACTGTCTTAACTAATATTTCTCTTGCACCAACATTTAAGCCTGATTCAGCATAAAAATTTAATTTACCTTGTATTTTTTGACTTATATCTTCAATATTAAACTCTTCTGGTAAATATGCTTTAACAATCGTATACTCTGAAACATCATTAGGTTGCCATTCACCAAGTACAATTCCTTTTGCACCTTCTTCTAAGAGAAACTCTGATATTAATTCACCAACTATTGTAGTTGTATTAACAGATATTTCTGTCCAATCATTATTCATTATTTTTTCCCAAATTAGATTTTCACTTAACTTTAAAAATACTTTAAAAGTAAAATTATAATTTAAAATATTACTGATAGCAATATTTACCTTTATCTAAATTATGTTTTATACAAAAAAGTATTATTTTGGCAAAGGAGATAAATGTAAGTATAAAAAAAGAGAACAAAAAATTGTTCTCTTTTTTTATAATGATAATTGGAATAACCGTTTTAAATAGACATTAATCGTCTAAAATCTATAGCTTTTAATTTTCGACTTTTACGCCTTTCCAAAAAGCAACATAACCTTTTATTTCTTTTGCTGCGTCTTTTGGATCAGGATAATACCAAGCTGCATCCTTATTTATTTCACCATCAACATCAAGGCTATAATAGCTGGCTTCACCTTTCCATGGACAACTTGTATGTGTTGAGCTTGGTTTAAGATATTCTTGATTAACATCACTTATTGGAAAATAATTGTTTCTTTCAACAACGACACAATTATTACTTTCTGCAATTATTTTATTATTCCAAGTTGCCTTTGCCATTTTATTTTTTCCTTACATACAATAAATTATTCTCAGTACTGATGATAACAATTTTAAAATAATAGTAAAATTATTTTTCTATTAAGATTTTTTACTAATAATAGTTGGATTCCCGTCTTTTAGTTTAACTACTTTTTCGACCTTTTTCATATCAATTGTTTTTTGATCAATATTATACTTCTTTAAGAGAGTTTTTATTGTACTTATGCTAGCAATATTACGACGATACCTATCTTTGAATACTTCTAAATATACATTTTTGTTTTCATCTGTATTTATTTTTATTGGTTGATAAATAATTCGGACAGGAATATTTACTTTTACTTTATTAAAAAGCTCCGCGGCTGATTTAGGAGTCATTCTTACACAACCATGAGTTATAGAATAGCCAATACTTGCAGGTGCATTAGTTGAATGTATACCGATACCATTTTTACTAAGTCCCATCCACCAATTGCCCAATGGGTTATTTGGCCCTGCTTTTACTTCTGTTTTTACTATGTGACCTTTGGCAGCCATTTCTTTTTGGATTGATAGAGGCACTTTCCAAACAGGGGCTTTATCTTTATAAGAGAGTGTATAATCTCCTACAGGAGTTTGCCACTTACCTGGTCTGCCAACTGATACAACATAAGCTTCATTAAGCTCACCTTTATAAAAATAATACAGTTTTTCTTCTGGTATATTAATTATTATTCCATCAAATTTATTACCTGGAATTGTATATTTTCTAATTACAAGTTTTTTTCCTATTTCGGTATAAGGTGTTTTTAAGCTATTCATTTTCATTAATTCTTTGAGATTAAGATTTTTACTCTTTGCTACTGTTTTAAGATTTTC